>DIWN01000020.1 GCA_002423495.1 Anaerolineaceae bacterium UBA6105
TTGAACATACTTGCGTCCATTGAAATCCCATTGGTGATAGGGTGCTCCGGGATGGTTGGAAACTCGGAAAAGTTCCACTGCCTTTCACACTATCCAGATATCCTTCTCCAATCAGTTGCCGATAGTCATCGCAAAGCTCCAGTCAAACTTCAGAGCTGGTCCGGCTTTTTTCTAAGAAACAATAAACTTCGTTAAATTTTCAAAACTTTTTCGCAACTTCTTAACATCTTGGGGCTATATTATAGGTATTGCTTGACTTGATCAGGCAACCAAATAAGACGGGCTGAATACATTAAGTTCCTGATGCCTGTCATATCTCAAGATAAAAGGAGAAAATCATGAAAACAAAACGACTTGCCCAAATTCTATCGGGATTTTTGGTTTTGGGTATCCTGTCTGTGAGCGTTGGCGTATCACAGGTGCAGGCAGACAGTCCCAGACCATTTTCGCTGCCGGAAAGAAACCGTTGCCAGAGCACCTGGGATGATAATGTTGACGCCATGGCTGCCGCTGCTTACAACATGACAACGGCAGATGTAATGCGCGGCTTGCAGCATGGTGCTACCCTTGCGGAATTGGCTCCATCCCAAAGGGAACTGCTTGCCTTGCAAGGACAGTTAGCCTTGCAGCGCAATGAACGAATTGACCAGGCTGTGGATGACGGCATCATTAATGAGAAACAGGGAAATACACTGAAACTGCTCGTACCGCAATCTGTCAACTTTCTGGTTACAAACGGTGGCGGTCCATATTGGGGCCAAGGATTTAGTGGTGGCCGTATCTGGGGCAAGTGGAGGGAATCAGCCGCTTCCTACTTGAACTTGAGCTTGGAAGAGTTGGCCGATGCGCTCCTGGCCGGCAACTCGTTGGGCGAACTGGCGGAGATGCAAGGCGCAGATGTAGACGGGTTGCTGGTCGCGTTACTGGCTGATATCCAAGAGAAGTTGGACCAGGCTGTGGAAAGCGGTTTGCTGACACAAGAACAGGCGGATAAGATTAGTGAAAGATTGCGATTGGGTGTTTCCCGGTTCATCTACACTACTGGACCTTGTTCCAGCGCGACACTAAATCCTTTTAACAGATAGACTCATAAAAGCTGAAATTGAGAGAATTACCTTCCAACTTAGTGGATTTAGATTAAAATTAATTTTTCTTTGTTATGATCAGAAATAAACAACCTAAGGAGATATGTTTTGAAAACACCTGCCCACATCTGTATTACGAGTATTTTGTTTATCTCTTTCCTGGCTGCCTGTACGATGGATGTATCACCAAATGCCCAACAGGATATGGTCAATACCGCTGTAGCAGGCACACAAATGGCAGAGGTATTGTCGCAAGCGACTGTCAACGCAAACGCGCTGACGGCCATGCCCGCTACGCCAACGCCTGGTCCAACCATCGAATACGTTACGCTGACGGAGGAAGAGCTGGTTGCGCTTATCGATCAGGCTGTAGCTGAGGCTGTATCTGCCTGCGAACAAGTTACACAAGCTGCATCAGCGGCTACCGGTGATGATATGGTCACCGAGGATGAAGTCCAATATGTTTACACATATTACGACTACACAGACTATTATCTGGATTATGCCGAGGAACTTCTCTCCACCTATTATGATCTGTACGCGGATCTGGCCCAAGAAATGATCGCTGAGTTTAATGCTATCGAAGAAGAACTTGCGCAGTTAAACGATACAATGACCCAAATATCTGATTCCCTGGCAGAGATCAGCGATACCCTATCGCAGGGGTTGGAGGTTGCCCAGGAAAGCATTGCCAAATTGGAAAATGCCGCTCAACAGGCACAATCCCAGGCAGCCATGTTGCAAGAGGAACGCCAGGACATCACGTCAACGCTGCAAACTGACCAACAACACCGCATGGAAGAAATTTCGCAAATCCAGCCCAGTAATATCCCTGCGGATCGCACCAGCGCCCTGGAAGCAGGCTTTCAATTTATTGATTTTGCAAATTCTGCACTGACTGATGGCAAAATATCCCGCGATGAATTGGTGGGAC
Organism: Anaerolineaceae bacterium UBA6105; assembly: GCA_002423495.1. GTDB lineage: Bacteria > Chloroflexota > Anaerolineae > Anaerolineales > Anaerolineaceae > Mesolinea. The sequence goes on from DIWN01000020.1 coordinate 2,020, forward strand.
TGGCTCAATTGGGCGCCAATGCGCAAGCCGGATTCAAGAACATCGCTGGTGCGGATAGGTTCAGCAGCAACACAATTGATCTGAGCCAATTTAGTGATAGATTCAGCGAAATCACTACCCAGTTCGCCCATGGACAAATGCCTCAAGCGCGTGGCAACTTGCAACATTTTGAACTATCGCTCGGCCAGCGTCCCGTTAGAAATAGCCCCAGGCCGTAGAGTCGAACAATCTCGTTGGTTTGTGAAACAAGAAACTGAAATTCACTTGGCGTTTCAAAACACGAGAACAGAAAAATGCTCACTACCCGCCACTCCGCTTCACGAGTGACGAAGCTACCCTCAGTGAATCAATCCCTGACAAAGATGTTACAGTATAGCTTTGTAAAAACCATGACAACCGCGAAGATTCTTGAAGAACCTCATCACGAGGTCACGGAGATGCCGAGACAAAAAAACTCCGTGACCCTGTGTTTAAGAGGGGAAAGATTTTGGCTACGGTTGGAGGCCGCGCTATGGATGTAGTTTTTCATCCGTGTGTCGCCAGTGGGGTGTTACAATTTGAAGTAGTCAATGTTGCCATTGTTGTATGGGAACCGGCCGAACAGGCGCTGAACGAAGCGTTAAATAATGCGATTAGTCAACTTCCTCCCGAAGTTGGTTTACAATCCATAGTCGGCGGCGAAAGGTTTATGACATTGCTTGTTCGCGGTAAAGAGGACAAAATTGGTGGAAGCACGGTTTGCAAAGTCGCTTGTCGATTCGCTGGTCGTGTTCCTGTTTTCTAGGATGGTCAAATGACTCGGACAGTACTTATCATTGAAGACGAACGCAAAATAGCCCAATGGGTGCAAACGTATTTTGAACATGCCGGTTTCGCCACGTTGTTGGCCACAGATGGCGCGGTCGGTTTGGCGTTAGCACGGGCGGAACAGCCAGATATCGTAATTTTAGACCTCAACCTCCCGGGCATGGATGGTCTGGATGTTTGCCGGGCGCTTCGGGGTGATAAAAAAGCAATTATCGCCCACGTTCCCATCATTATGCTAACCGCTCGTGTGGAGGAGACAGATCGTCTGATTGGTCTGGAGTTGGGTGCGGATGATTATGTCACCAAGCCATTCAGCCCCAAGGAACTGGTCGCCCGCGCTCGCGCCCTTTTCCGACGCTTGGATCAGTACGCTGCTTCACCGCGTGAACTGAAGGACGGCGATTTGCTGGTGGAGGTAGATGCGCATCAGGCTTTTCTAGGCGGTTTTTCACTCGATCTTACCCCCAACCAGTTCGCCATCCTGGTTGCCTTGTTGGAGAATCGAGGACGCGTGTTGAGCCGCTCCCAACTGATCGAACAGGCGCTGGGGTACGAGTACGATAGGCAGGAACGCAGCGTGGACGTTTATATTCGCCAATTACGGCAAAAAATAGAGAGCGACCCGGCTGACCCACAGCGCATTCAAACCGTTTTTGGTATCGGGTATCGTTATGTTTAAGCGGCTATTTCATGGAATTGGCGGCCAATTGCTGCGCAGTTTCCTTATTGTCATCATCATCAGCATTGGCATTCTCAGTTTCATCATCCAGCAATTATCTTTTCAACGCATCAATGAGATTGCCGCGCTAATAAGCAGGAACAATGCACTGCGCTTGGCGCCCCTTTTTGTCGATCATTATAACCGCGCCGGTTCTTGGGACGATGCCCAAATTCTCGTGGAACAGTTCGATCAGCCTGTAGCGGAAAATCTGACATTTGGGACAACCCTGGGCTTTTTTGACCGCCTTTCTCGGAACGAGACAATGATCTCGAACCGCATCATCCTGACTGATGTGGATGGCCGGGTGATAGCAGACAACGAGGCCGCCCTCCCAAAGGGGCAATCGCTACCGACAGATCTGGAGACGCAAGCCATCAATCTTGAAGGTAAAATGGGGACAATTGGCAAACTCGTCTTTGTGTCAGAAATAACGCCCGAGTTTATCAAGATTTTTCGATTTTCAGTATTGCGCATCATTACCGGGGGCGGTCTTTTGGCAGCCATCACAGCGTTTCTGGTTAGCGTTTATCTCTCTCGACACATTGCCCGACCTGTACTTCAATTAAATAGCGCCGCCCGGCAATTAACCACAGGAGAAACCGTAACGCCTCTATCTGTAACCAGCAAAAACGAAATCGGTCAGTTGACTCAAACATTTAATAAGATGGCTCAGGAGTTAGAAATGCAGAAGCGGTTGCGCCAGCAGATGATCGCGGACATTGCTCATGAGTTACGCACGCCATTATCCATCATGCAATTGAATATAGAAGCGTTAGAGGACGGGCTGCAACCACCACAAAAAACAGCCACCTATCTGCATACCGAAATTTCAACACTGACCCGTTTGATCAATGATTTGCGACTCTTGTCGCTGGCCGATGAAGGCGGCTTGTATCTGGAGTTGGAGATGATTGACCCTGCGACTTTTTTGCCACGCTTGAACGAAGCGTGGCAGGTCAAAGCCCATAATAAACAAATCAACATGCATTTGGACATTATCGGCGAACTGCCATTCATCAAAGCCGATCAAGGACGGCTGGCGCAGGTAATGAATAATTTGATCAGCAACGCACTCTGCTACGTGCCGGTCGGTGGCGAGGTAATAATCGGCGGAAAAGAAAGCGGCACGGAAATCCTTTTCTGGGTATCGGACAACGGTCCCGGTATACCAGCGGAAGCGTTGCCTCACGTTTTTGAGCGTTTTTATCGAGCCGACCCATCGCGCAGTCGGGAGAGCGGAGGTTCTGGTCTAGGTTTGGCGATTGCTCGACGGTTGGTGATGCTTCATAATGGACGAATTTGGGTAGAAAGCCAGCCAGGACAACTTACTTCCATTTATATTGCCTTGCCAAAAATATAAACTAAATCCCATCCAATATTTGCTCTTTTTGTTCTTCGGTATAGACGTGCATGGGCTCCGGTATTGTGGAGATCGTCATCGCGACCAAGGACAAATTTTGAACTTTTCAAGGTTAAAAAGTGTTTATAAGGTCTAACAAATCTTTCTACCAA
>DIWN01000004.1 GCA_002423495.1 Anaerolineaceae bacterium UBA6105
GACAATCAAGACGGTATCTACAAGTTTTTTTATACCCCTGTCAATTTTCTACAACAATGAGTTTTATTCTGCCAGGATGGTGATGCCTGATCCGGAGGTGACGGAGCCGATCTGCCACATGGGGATTGCGCGTGCGTCGGCTTCTGCCTGGAATTCTGCGGCTTTTGCCTCCGGGACGGCGATCAGCAGGCCGCCGCTGGTCTGGGGGTCGTAAAGCAGGGTCTGAAGATTGATGGAAAGATCACCTTCAACGATGACTTTGGGGCTGAAATAGAGCAGGTTGTCGGCTGCTCCGCCGGGGAAGGTGTAGGCATAAGCAAATTTCTCCGCAGCCTTCATGAGGGGGATGCTGGGGTAGTGGATGCGCAGGGCGACCCCGCTCGCCTCTGCCATTTCGGTGGCGTGACCGAGAAAACCAAAACCGGTGATGTCGGTGGCGGCGTGGAGGGCAAAATCGACTGCGAGTTGGGCGGCATCGCGGTTGAGGAGCTTCATCCAGGTGACTGCATCAGCAAGTTCGTCAGGGGAAGTAAGTCCGCGTTTGAGAGCGGTGGTGATGACGCCGGCACCAAGCGGTTTGGAGAGGAATAGGCGGTCGCCAGGTCGCAGGCCGGATTTGGTGAGAATTTGGTGATTTTGAACAAGGCCAAGGGCGACAAGCCCGAATTTAGGTTCTTCATCCTTGATGGAGTGCCCGCCTGCAATCACAACCCCAGCTTCGCGGGCTTTTTCAGCGGCACCGCGCAAAATAGCCTGGGTAACCTCGAGGGGCAGCGTGGCAGGCAGGGCGGAAATATTGAGGGCGAAAAGGGGCTTGCCGCCCATCGCATAGACATCAGAAAGGGAATTGGCGGCAGCAATGGCGCCGTAGTCGTAGGGGTCATCCACAACGGGGGTGAAGTAGTCGAGGGTGGCAACGAGCGATTGATGGTCGTCGAGGCGCCAGACAGCAGCGTCATCGGCGGAATCGAGCCCGATGAGAAGATCAGGGTAGGTTGTACCCTGGAAAGTTTCTTTGATTGGCAGCAGAACCTGCGCCAGCGTTTCCGCGTCGACTTTGGATGCTCAGCCCGCGCAGGCGGAGAGCGAAGTCAGGCGGATGGGTGGGTTTGTAGTCATGGGTCAATAATACTTGATTTTGGGGTAATTTGTTGGCAGAAACTATGTAGAGGGTTTGTGGAATGTGTGGGTTGCAGTGGGATGTGAAGTTTCATAGAATCAGGACACTTAGTAGAAAGGACTTAGATGAAAAAACAATTTTTCGCATTTCTTGCAGTAGGTTTGGTTGCAATCCTGGTGCTTGGGGCGTGTACTTCGGGGGGAGCAACCACAGTGCAGGATGCTCCGGCAGTTGAGTTGACAGACGCTGAGATGGAGGCGCTGATCGCGGAAAAAATTGAAGATGAGCACACGCTCGAATTTATTCTTCAGCAGGAGAAGACTGCAGAGGAGTGGTCAGAAACCCTGGACCGCATGATCCAGTACGGTGCCAAGATCAGCCCGGAAGAGAAAACGCTGATCATTGAGTGGCTGGTAAACCGAGACAAGTAGTTCTAAATTTTCTTTCAGAAAAAACTGGAATGCGCTTCGTAGCATTCCGGTTTTTTGTTTAAGGCTGGGGATAGGGGGTCAATGCAACTGTGTGGCTCCATGCACAATGCCGCGAGCCTAACAACAGACCGGGAAAGACCAAATCAGGTGGAAAATTGCTCCCAAAAAATGTTCGGATGGGTGTAAACTTGTGCGGAATATTCGGATGAACGCATATAAGGACGCTCATGAGCAGGGACCATCTCGACCAGGAATTGAGTTTGTTACACGAACGGATCTGTCCGGCCTTGAACCATCCCTTACGGATGAAGATCTTATACCTGCTGAATGAGAAATCGCTGAATGTGGGTGATTTAACTGCGGAAGTGGGGGTTCCACAAAGCTCAGTGTCGCGGCATTTGCGCGTGCTGCGCGAGAGAGGACTTGTTCGGGCATAGCGGCAAGGGACAACAATCTGGTATGCCTTGGCAGAACCGGAGTTGGCGATTGTAATCGATATTTTACGCAGGATCCTTGGCAGGCAGCTTGAGAGCCATGTGGATCAGGCACAGTTCATTTTAGGTATTTTGCCGGAGGAGGCATAAATGAAGGTAGTAATCATTGGCGGAGTAGCAGGCGGGGCAAGCACGGCGGCGCGTTTGCGGCGTGTGGATGAGGAAGCGGAAATTGTGATGCTGGAGAAGGGACCGTATGTGTCTTTCGCTAATTGCGGACTGCCATACTACCTGAGCCGCACTATCAATGAGCGGGAAAAACTGCTGGTGACGACACCTGCAGATCTGAAGGGAATGTTGAATATCGACGCGCGCCCCAACAGTGAGGTGGTGGCGATCGACCGTGAAGGCAAGAGTGTGCTGATCAGGGAACACCCCGGCGGCAAAGAGTACAGGGAAAGCTACGACAAGCTGGTGCTGGCGCCTGGAGCAGAGCCGATTGTCCCACCGCTTCCAGGGGTGGACCTGGAGGGGGTGTTTGAGCTGCATAACATCCCTGAACTGGACGCGCTGGATGCCTACATCAAAGCGAAGCAAGTCAAGCGGGCTGTGGTAATCGGGGGCGGCTTCATAGGACTGGAAGTGGCGGAAAACCTGTCGGAAACCGGCATTAGCGTCAGCCTCGTGGAGATGCTCAACCAGGTAATGGCGCCGATTGATTACGAACTGGCAGTGGAGGTACACGAGCACCTGGGATTGCATGGAATCAAGCTGGTGCTGGGGGATGGGCTGAATGCGATCGAGAAGGTGGATGGCAGCGGCGCTCTGAAGGTACATACCAGCAGCGGGAAGGAATTGGAGACCGATCTGGTTGTGCTGGCAATTGGGGTACGACCAAACACCAGGCTGGCCAAGGAAAGCGGGCTGGAGGTGACACAACAGGGGCATATCGTCACAAACGAGCGCATGCAAACTTCAGATCCCGATATTTACGCCGTGGGGGATGCGGTGCAGGTGAAGTCAGCCATCACCGGTCAGCCCACGTCGCTGGCAATGGCAGGTCCAGCCAGCCGGCAGGGGAGAGTGGCGGCGGATAACATCGCCGGCAGGGACATGACCTTCAAGGGCGTTTCGGGCACCTCGGTGGTAAAGGTGTTTGACCTGACGGTGGCATCAACTGGCCTGAACACCAGGCAGTTGACCCAGGCAGGGCTGGCCTTCGAGTCGGTTGCGACCCACAACAATAATCACGCCAGCTATTATCCGGGAGCTTCCCCAATCCATCTGAAATTGCTATTCGGACCTGAGGGGCAAATTTATGGCGCCCAGGCGGTGGGAACCACGGGCGTGGAAAAGCGCATCGATGTGATTGCCACGGCGATGCACGGCAAGTTAACTGTTTTTGACCTTGAAGACCTGGAACTGAGTTACGCGCCGCCCTTCGGTTCTTCAAGAGATCCCGTAAACAACATCGGGTTTGCTGCTGCGAATATGCTCAGGGGAGATTGCCCCGTTCGGCACTGGGATGAGGTTTCGGCTCTGGATAGCAGTGAATGGTTCCGGTTGGATGTCAGGGAGCAGGAAGAGCAGGCCGTGGGAGCAGTGGACGGAGCGTTTAACATCCCGCTGGGCGAACTGAGAGACCGGCTGGCCGAACTGCCGAAAGACAAGAAAATTCTGATAAATTGCGCAACCGGTCAGCGTTCCTATTTTGCAACGCGCCTGCTGCGGCAGAAAGGCTTCGATGCCTATAACCTTTCCGGTGGATATAAAACTTACGCGTTGGGGGCTGCGGAACAAAGAGAGGCAAAGTTGATGGAGGAAAAACCTGTGGTTAATTTGGAAAAAGAGGAAGTCAAAGTCGCAACAGGAGGCAATCAATACCAACTGGATGCCTGCGGTTTGCAGTGCCCGGGACCAATCCTGAAGCTCTACAACAAGGTCAAAGAGATGGAAGATGGCGACCAGGTGACGGTGAAGGCAACGGATCTGGGCTTCGCGCGGGATGTAGAAGCGTGGACAAAATCGACCGGTAACCGCTTGCTCTCGCTCGACGCGAAAGCGGGAGAGATCACCGCAGTCGTCCAGAAAGGCACTGCGGCTGTGGCAGCGGCGCCCGTAAGTGAGACACAGACGCAGAAGCACACTAAAGGCGAAGACCTGACCATGGTGGTATTCTCAGGGGAATTGGACAAGGCAATCGCGGCGTTCATCATTGCCAATGGATTTGCCTCCATGGGGCAGCAGGCAACGATCTTTTTCACCTTCTGGGGTCTCAACATGCTGAAGAAACCCAAAGCGCCTGCTCTGAAGAAGACTTTCATAGAGAAAATGTTTGGCTGGATGTTGCCGAGGGGTGCTGAAAAGCTGAAACTTTCGCAAATGCACATGGGTGGAGCAGGAACTGCTATGATCAAGGGCATCATGCGCAAGCATAACGTGGATTCCCTGCCTGAGATGATCAAGACCGCCCAGGCAAATGGTGTGAAACTGCTGGCTTGCCAGATGTCAATGGAATTGATGGGCATCCGCCAGGAAGAATTGCTTGACGGCGTCGAGTTAGCTGGGGTGGCAACCATGGCAGCCGCGGCGAGCAACTCCAATACCCATTTCTTTATCTAAAATCAATTACAAGTAGAAACAATAAGACCCCGTGTCGGGGTCTTATTGTTTAACATCACTAATCTTGCATTCGTGACCGCAACAGACAGCTTTTGAGGCTCATCTCCGGGGAACGTCTTTGACGCGGGTCATGAGCAGGGTGGCGATGGCGATGAAGAAGGCTGACACGATAAACATGGTGATGTAGTCGAATCGGGCTACCAACGAGCCGGCAAGCACCGGAGCAAGCAGCAGGAATGAGCCCGTCAGCGTGCGACCCATGCCGAGGTAGGTTGGTCTGAGCGATTCTTCGCCCAGTTCCATGACGAGCATACTGTCCCCCACGCCAACTCCGGATTGATAGAGGCCAAACAAAGCAAAGACCAGGTAATAAAGCCAGATACTTTTACTCACGATGGCAACCAGCAGAGCGGCCAACCAGCAGATAAAAGACAAAACTACGATTTTTTTGGGACCAATGCGGTCGCCAACCGCCCCCCAGAATGCGTAACCCAACACGCCGCTGGCAAGGATGACGCCTGTAAAGACAGCTGCCTGCTCATCTGGAAGGTTGAAGGTTTTGATCGCATAAACCGCAATGAAGGCTGTAGCCATGTTGCCAATAAAAGAAATAGAGCGCGCCACCAGGTAAAGGCGGAAATTGGTATCTTTTTTTAGAATTCGCCCAAACATGCTGAAATCTATAGCAGGTTTTTTTGCTTGTGCTGGCTCGGGATCGGATAAAGGCTGGCTCACTTGCTCCAGTTCAGGTTCACGATTCTGGATGTAGCAGAGGAATGAAAGCCACTGCATAATAACGGCAACCCCAAAACCGAGGGCGTAATTGCGTGGATAACTCAAATTGGCGAGTATCAACCCGGTGAGCACGGATCCGAGAATGCCAGCGCCCTGACCAAAGACGCGCGAAAAACCAAAGAAGCGCCCACGATGGCTGATGGGAATGACACGAGCCATAACCTCCTGCCAGGGCAGGGCAGCCATACCGCCGGCGAGGCCCCGCCAGGTTGTGAGCAGGATGAGGAGGATGAGGGCAGTAGATTTGCCAATATAAGGGATGGCAAGAGCGAGAAATGGAAAAAACAGATAGGGAATTCTCTCGACAACGCCCAGGCGGATCGAGAGAGGCAGGATCTTTCGGGTGTGGGTGACCCTGGATGCGATAAACATTTGAGGCAAGAACCAGCCGGCGTTGACGATAGCGGGCATCAGACCAATGAGAAAAGGGTTGTCGGTGAGAGTGGCGGCGAAGACAGGCATGATGGTGTTGATATTCCAAAAGCTGTCAGACATGAAGAAGAAACTGATGTCCAGGGTATTAATGAGGGCATTATGGCGGAAATTCTTCGCCACAGATTCAGGAACATTGTCCTCCGGGCGAATGCGGAAAATATTTGAAACGAGGTAGCGGATGCGATTGAACATAGGTGTTGTGCGTAGATTATAAGAGGAAATGAAAATTTAGGACCTTTTTTGTGTAATTTCTATGGACGAATAGAATCCGATCTTCTTCGAGTAACTTTTCGGTATTGACATTCAGGCTTTAATTTGTTATCCTATTGTTAATAATTACTAACGCGCGTTAATAGTTGCTAAGGAAACTAATGAGTAGGAGAGTTACCAGTCAGGACGTGGCAGATCTGGCAGGAGTATCAAGAACTACTGTCTCTTTTGTCCTGAATAACGTCCATCGCTTCTCAATCCGCCCGGAGACGGCAGAAAAAGTCCGTCTGGCTGCCCAGGAACTGGGTTACTACCCGAACGCGTCCGCCAAAGCACTTGCATCCAATCAAACAAAAAATATCGGTCTGATCATCAGCCGAGCTCCGCAATATGTCGCTTCCGACCCCTTCCTTCCGCAGATTTTGAGTGGGCTCTTAGACGCCCTAAAACAAAATTCACAAGGCTTGTTGCTGGAATGGGTGGAACCGGGGCAGCAACTACAGACCTACCTTGAACTTACCAGGGCGCACCACATCGACGGCATGATCCTGATGACACCACGCCTTGATGATCCAGGCCTGCGGGCTTTGGAAGAAGCGGATATCCCGGTAGTCGTGATGGGCTATATCCCCGGATCATCCCTGCATTCAGTAGATGTGGACAACCTCACATCAGCCGAGGCTGCCGTGAACCATTTGATCGGGTTAGGGCACAGGTGTATTGCCTGTATAACCAACGCCCCGTTGCCTTATAGCTCAGCCATTCAAAGGCTGGATGGTTATAAATCAGCGCTTCAGAAGGCAGGCATCGAATTTAAGCCTGAGTTGGTGCGCGAAGCAGATTTTGATATCAAAAGCGGTCATCAACAGATGAAATCCCTGCTCCAATCAGACCAGGAGTTCACAGCCGTTTTTGTCGCAAGTGATAATGTCGCTTTGGGGGCATATTCTGCCCTGAGCGAGGCCGGGTTATCAATTCCGGATGACATATCAATTGTTGGTTTTGACGACATTCCAATGGCATCTTTTGTCACGCCTACCCTCACAACCGTGGCGGTATCGGGGCAGGAGATTGCCATCGAATCGTATAATTTACTTACTCGTTTGATGCGTGGAGATCTACCCGAGTCCCGCTCGGTTACTCTGCCCACACGTTTGATCCCTCGCGAATCTTCACGGGAGATAGGAAGGAGAGGAAAAAGAGGAGAAAGAGGAGCTGAGAAGACGTCTGCCAAGTTTGTAAGTTGTTTCAACGATTAAAACTTTTTCAAAGGAGAAACTATGTTTAAGAAAAATGTTCTTTGGTCAACATTAGCCATTTTGCTAGTCGCGACTATGCTGCTTGGCGCCTGCCAGGCTGCGCCTGCTGAAGAACCTGTTGTGGAAGAACCGGTTGAAACCGTGGAAGCTCTGCCACAAGGACAGGAACTTGCCAACGCTTATGCTGGCATGTACAAAGGCACAGTTGTCACAATGGCTGGTCCGTTCACTGACCAGGATGAGGTCGTTTTCAATGACAGCATCAAAGCATTTGAGGATGCGACCGGCATCGATATTCAATATACCGGCTCCAAGGAATTTGAAGCCAACATCAACATCCGTTTGGATGGTGGTGATGCCCCTGATATCGCTGACTACCCACAACCCGGTTTGTTAAGATATGCCGTGGAAAAGGGTTATGCCATCGATATGAACACCCTGATCGATCCTGACTGGATCAA
>DIWN01000051.1 GCA_002423495.1 Anaerolineaceae bacterium UBA6105
TGGTTGAAGGGTTCTTCGGGGTTGGCGTAATCCTGTCCGCCCAGGTCAGGGTCCACATTGGCGTGGATCACGGTGTAACGCACGCCTGCCTCGCCGAGCAAGCGGGTCAGATAGCCGCGCCCTGAGCCGTGCATCTCATCCACCACCACCATCTTGTCGGCAAAGAAACTCCGGATGCGGTCAAAATCGATCGGGATGCGGGCGTTGCCGTTGCCATTATTTTTGATCCAGTTGACATAATCATCGAGAGGATCAAAACCCTGCACCAGTCCGCGAGCGCGGGCATCTTCCACTTCGCTTTGTCCACCGGCGTGGTCAATCAGCTGTAGTTCGTTGATGCGGAAGGCAATAAAATCGGTGACGTTGGTGGGGGCAGGATAGCCCAGGCGGGGATTAAACTTGATGCCCTGCCATTCCGGAGGGTTGTGGCTGGCGGTAGCGATGATGAGCCCCGCTACTTCATCAGGCGGAAGCACTTCGGTTTCATAAAATGCCAGGGCTGGGGTGGGAACGTCGCGCGTGCCAATGTGCACCTTGAAGCCGTTGGCAAGGCAGGTTTCCGCAGTCCACTGGGTGACAAGGTCTGAGTAGCGGCGGGTGTCATGCCCGATGACGATCACTTTTCCCGAGAGATCTTCAGCGCCAACAAAGGCAGGCACGTTTTCATTATTCAAAAAGTCACAGACTGCCTGCACGACCTGCCGGGCACGGGTCTGAGTGAAATCAAAACCCCAGCGTGCTCGCACGCCGGAAGTGCCAAAGCGCAGATATTTGCGGTCGTAAATTTCGCGCAGCAGCCCTTTGTTGCCCGCCAATCCCAGCAAAACGGGATCCCCTGTGCGCAGGCGTAAAGCGTAGAGGCGCTCGTAAATGTTGCCAATCTGGACCACGCGGTAGGCCATAAAGCGGTCAGGGTCGACTTTATCATTCAGGCTCTCAATCAACGGCAGAATTTCGTGGCTTATAGCCTTCGAGAGGCTGGCAAAGACCGGGTTTTGCAGATAATCCCTGGCCATCGTGATGGCTTGGCGGCGCATGTCGCCTGAACTGGGCAGGTAATCCTCATCGATTTGGGCGCGAAGCGCCTTACTTGCGTCATCCTTAGCCTGGAAGAGCTCCAGCCGACCCTGTGTGCCTGTGGCAGCCAGGGTCAGGAGCAGGCTGAAAATGCGCGCAGAAGTGACAATATCTTCCTTGATAACTGCCGGGTTATCTGCCAACCAGGTTTTCAGCTGCGAAAGGAAAACCTTCATTTCCGCGATTGCAGGCTGCCAGCTTTCAGGCCTGTCTGCCACCAGGATGGCACGGTTAAGGCGGTTGAATTGCGTTGTCAGTCCAGCGCTGAATTTAGAGATTCCTGTAGTTGTTTGCATAAATACTCCTTATTAGTTTTCGGTTTCAGGGCGGGGAACTAAGCCGCCGGCGGAAGCATTCAGGACTTCGATTTTTGCACCAGGTGGGGTGCCCGTCTCGTGTTGGATCAGATCGCAGATCTCCCAGCAGATCACTGCCAGGTCGTGGGTGCTGTGGCGCGTGTCGGTTTCGATCATCAGGCGGTATTTGGGCTCAGTACCCGAATAGCGCGAATTCAGCTGCACCAGGCCGGGCAAACGCTGTTTGATCTCATCCAGCTTCGCCTGCAAGGCCGGCATAGTTTTCAGATCAAGCTTGTTGGCAACGTTGCAGGACGCCACCATCTGGGGATATTTTTGGATGTTGGCAGCCAGCGCCGCCATGGAGGGCTGCTCCTGTTGGAGCAGGACGCGCAACATGAACACTGCTGTGCGAAGTCCATCGCCTGTGCGGTGATTTTCGTCCAGCAGGATAATATGACCAGATTGTTCGCCGCCTAAGCCCAGTTTGCCTTCAGGGTTATTTTCCGCCTTTAAGCCAAGCAGTGCCTCGGTAACGTACTTGTCTCCGACAGGTGTCTGAACCAGCTCGAAATGATGCTCAGCGGCAAACTGGTGCAAGGATCCATTAGCCATAACGGTCGTCACCAGTGAGTTAGCCAGAAGTTTTTTCTCTTTGTGCAGCGCGTCTGCCAGGATAGCCAGCATGTGATCGCCATCGATCAACTGACCTTTCTCGTCCATCAGGATCACACGGTCGGCATCGCCGTCAAAAGTGATGGCAAGGTTGGCTTGATGCTTGGCAAGCAAAGCCGCCAGTGCCTCGGGTTTGGAGCGGGCATGTTCCGAACCGGCCTGCACGTTGATGTTGATTCCATCGGATTCGGTGTTGAGAGCGACCACTTCCGCGCCTAATCCCCTGAACAGTTCCGGACCCACCCGGTATGCCGCTCCGTTGGAGCAATCCAGCAGGAGTTTCAGCCCGCCCAGGTCCAGGTCTTTCTGGGTGGCAAGCAAATCTTGCAGGTAAAGATCATAATTGTGGCTGCCATCCTCCCGAAATCCGGTTTGCGGCAGATCCAGTTCTCCTTCAGGCAGACTTGCCATGTAGGCTTCAACAGCAGATTCCTGGCTTTCAGAGAGTTTCATTCCCTGCGGATTTAAAAATTTGATGCCATTTTCTGATGCCGGATTGTGTGAGGCAGAAATGACCGCGCCAGCGGTGGCGCCAAGCTCGCGGGTCAGCCAGGCGATGCCAGGCGTGGGTAATATTCCCAAGTCCATCACGCGCGCTCCACTGGTGAGCAAGCCGCGTGTCAGGGCGTCCTGCAGTAGCGGACCCGAGGTGCGGGTGTCACGCCCGATCACGAAAAGGTCAGGACCTGGCGTTTCCAGGCTGAGCACATGCCCGACTGCTACCCCAAGGCGATAAACGAATTCCGCTGTCATTGGCGGTGTACCGGCTGTGCCGCGGATGCCATCCGTGCCAAAATATTGATTATTTGCCATTAAAGGTTCCTCTATTGATAGGTAATGTCAGCCACCACAGGCAGGTGATCGGAAATCATATGCGAGAGAGGTGAGTTGACAACAAAACACTTGTATTCCACAAGATGTTTGGCTGGGAAAAAGAAAATATGGTCAACCGCGCCTGCACGAGGGTGGGTGGCGATACTTTCCTCAGGTTTTAACTGGATGATACCGTGATCTCGTTCAAGCATGTCGCGCAGGGTGTACTCTTCGGCGGTGGCGTTGAAGTCGCCCATCAGGATCATTGGTAATTGCGGCAGTAGGATATGACGTTCAATCAGGCTGATCAGTCCGCTAATTTGCTGTGAGCGTGTGATCCTGGCAGCATCCACCACTTCACTCCAGGCGTTTTCTCCCCTCTCCCCGGTCAGAGTGCTCAGGTGGAGGTTGAGGACGAAAGGATAGGGGGCTTGCTTCAGGCGGGTGAGGATCACATAGCGCGGGTCGGTATCCCGTGAGCCCTCATAGCTTGTCGGTTGAAAGAGCGGCACATTACGCGGCACGCCGGGCTTATTGGTGTCGCTCAAACGGCTAAAAGCGATGTTCGAGAACAGCGCATTGCCTTTGGACCAATCCCACCAGTC
>DIWN01000043.1:0-132 GCA_002423495.1 Anaerolineaceae bacterium UBA6105
GCTGTTGGTATGGCTGCACGATGGCTTGTGCCAAGTGCGCCGACCACTTTTTAATCACAACCGGACCCTATGCCGGACAGCGTGTAACCGTGGACGGACCTGAATATGAGTGTGCTGCCGGGTTGGGCGCCA
>DIWN01000043.1:287-416 GCA_002423495.1 Anaerolineaceae bacterium UBA6105
AAAAGATTTTTGTGGAAGAATTTGGTGCCGATCCAAAACTGCTGCAGGACATCGGCATGGAGGTCAAGGGCTTGGAATATTCCGAGTATGCCCACAAAGAGAGCCTCGCGCAGCAAGGCGGCTTTGCCA
>DIWN01000043.1:435-13285 GCA_002423495.1 Anaerolineaceae bacterium UBA6105
TGTGCAAATTGCCCTGGAACGATATTGTGCCGGCAGATAACCATAAAACTGACTCCCCGGCGAAAGTCCCTGAGCATGTGCAGAATTACGTCGACATTTTCAATGCCGTGACTGGCAAGAGCATCGACAAAGAAGAACTGATACTGCAGTCCGAGCGAGTTTACCAATTCCAGCGCGTGTTTAGCGTGCGCATGGGCAAGGGCGAGCGCAAAGACGATTACCCTCCATATCGTTCAATTGGTCCGGTTTCCCGCGAGGAGTACCTTTCGCGCCAGGAGCTGTACGACAAACAGCTGCGCGAGTTCCAGAACCTTGACCCTGAAACGATGGAGCTGGNNGCTACCGCGAAGACCAGTATGAGCAGTTGATGGACGCGGTCTACCGGCGCCGGGGCTGGACGGAAAACGGCATCCCAACCCCCGAACGCTTGAAGGATATTGGCATGGACCTGCCAGAGCTAATGGAAGTGATCGAGCCAAAACTGTGATCAAGGTCAATACCGAAGATTATCCCTGGCATCCCGGCATGACCGTAACAGCCCTGCTGGATGAAAAGTTGTTCACCTTCAGGCACATCATCGTGCGCGTTAACGGCGAGTTTGTGCCTGAAGAGGATTACGAAAAGCAGCTCATCGTGGATGGGGATGACGTTTTGGTGCTGCACCTGATGGCGGGAGGATAAGCAAGATGGAACGTTACCTGCGTAATCAAGATGCAATAGATGAGGCAGAACAGGCGACCCTGGCCATTAACCGTGTGCTCGTGGTTGGCTGCGGGGGACTTGGTGGCATGGTCATTGAATGCCTCGCCCGGATTGGTGTGGGACATTTGCGCGTTGTGGATGGGGATCTTTTTGAGGCAAGTAACCTCAACCGTCAATTGCTGAGCTCGACGATGAACCTTGGCAGACCCAAGACCCTGGCGGCTAAGCAGCGCGTGATGGCGGTCAACCCGCTGGTGGAAGTCGACGCGGTGCAGGCAAATCTCACTGCCGAAAACGCCCTGGAACTGTTGGCGGATTGCGATGTGGCGGTGGATTGCCTGGACAATATTCCCACCCGTTTGTTTTTGCAGCAGGCGGCGAAAACTGCCGGAGTACCTTTGGTGCACGGCGCCGTTGCGGGCTGGGTTGGGCGTGTATGCGTGATCCAACCCGGTGAGGACCTGCTGAACTTGCTCTATCCCGAATCGGGGGAATCGCAGGGGGAGGAGCAACAGATGGGCACACTCTCGTTCACGGCGGCGCTGACAGCGTCCTGGCAGGCGGCTGAAGCGGTCAAGTTGCTGCTCGGAAAGTCTGGTCTGCAGGCTGAGATCCTCGAAGTTGACTTGTTGAGCGGGTCTGCCAACCGCTTCCGCTTGGTTTAACTTAGCTAAAAATCATTTTTTGTTATCAATGGCAATCTGACCCGTGTTCGGCATCGCTAGCGAAGCGCGGCGATTTTCCTCTAATCCCGTCATCGCTAGCGAAGCGTGGCGATCTACCTTTTATCTATTCCAATCACATAAATGCAGACTGCCACGCCCCTTCCGCATCTGTGGGTTGGCTTCTTCAACAGAACCGGGGCTCGCAGTGACGAATCCCCTCCCCCGTCATCGCGAGCGAAGCATCCTGTGCCCGCGAAGCAGGGTATGGCGATCTGCCTTTTATTTTTCCAGACCAATGGAATTCAGACGCAGGGGCGAAGCATTTCGAAATTAATGCAATGATATTTACCCGCCGACCGTATAGAATGCTTCGTCCCTATCGGTAATCTCAACAACAGTGTACGTAGGGCGAGATTGGAAGCACTGTGCATTCATCATAAAAGGACCTTTGTGTGCTTCCAATCCGCCATCATGCCATCGATGGTTCACACGGCGGGTTGAGGGGACGATACGTTTGTCCATCACATTGTTCATGGTGCCCTCAATCTTGCCCTACGCGTTCGCATCGAGGATATAAGCTTTGTAAAACATTCCCAAATCCATTTTG
The DNA here is from genome assembly GCA_002423495.1 of Anaerolineaceae bacterium UBA6105. Taxonomy (GTDB): domain Bacteria; phylum Chloroflexota; class Anaerolineae; order Anaerolineales; family Anaerolineaceae; genus Mesolinea. The sequence goes on from DIWN01000043.1 coordinate 2,410, forward strand.
TTACAATGACTTAAGTAACAACAGGAGGTACAAAATGGCATTCAAACTTACCTATGGCACCATGTCAAATCCCCCGCAGGAGATGCATGATAGCTTTGATCTGGCACTGGAAAACGTAAAACAAAATCTTGGTAAAGAGTATGCAATGATCATCAACGGCGAAAAGCGGTTCGCCGCAGATAAACACCACGCCTTTTCTCCCATCGATACCAGTCTGCACCTGACCACCTTCCAAAAAGGCACCGCCAAGGATGCCGACGACGCGATTGCCGCGGCTAAGGCAGCCTTTCCAAATTGGAAAGCCATGAACTGGGAAGAGCGTGTCTATCTTATGCGTAAATTTGCTGACCGCATTTCAGCGCGTGTCTATGAAATAAGCGCCGTAGTCAGCCTGGAAGTCGGCAAGAACCGCATGGAAGCGCTTGGGGATGTGGCTGAGACGGAGGACCTCATCCGCTGGGCTGCTCACATAATGGAGCAAAACGACGGCTACTGCAAACCGCTTGGCTCTGACCCGTTGGAAGGCTTGAAATCCACCAACGAATCTGTCCTCAAACCTTACGGTGTGTGGCTGGTGATCGTTCCCTTTAACTTCCCGGCATCTCTGGCTGGCGGACCTGTGGGCAATGCCCTGGTTGCTGGAAACACCGTTGTGCTTAAGCCTGCCACTGACAGCAGCTGGACTGCCTCCCTGTTGATGGAATGCGCGCAGGAAGCCGGCATCCCTGATGGCGTGCTAAACCTGGTGACTGGTCCCGGTTCCACGCTTGGCAACGCGCTGACTGCCAACCAGGATGTGGCTGGGCTGACCTTTACCGGTTCGTTGGATGTCGGTATGGGCATCTACCGTGAATTTGCCAACCGCAAATACCCCCATCCTGTAATCCTGGAAATGGGCGGCAAGAACCCGACCATTGTCTCAAAAAACGCTGATCTGGACCTGGCAGCCATAGGCGTGATGCGCTCCGCTTTTGGTTTGCAGGGTCAGAAATGCTCAGCCACTTCGCGTGTATTTATCGAAAAACCGGTTTATGAAGCCTTTGTGAGCAAGCTGGTTGCGAATACCAACGCCATCAAGATAGGTGACCCAACCCAGCAGGAAAACTGGTTTGGTCCGGTCATCAACCGAAAGGCTTACAAGGATTACGCCAACTATGTGGAAGAACTGGCTACCGCAGGCACGATCCTGGCTGGCGGCAAACATTTAACTGAAGGCGAACTTGAGAAGGGTTACTTTTGCGCCCCCACCGTGGTGGCCGAGGTTCCGCTGGAGCATCGACTGTGGAAAGAGGAAATGTTCCTTCCGATTGTGATGGTCACCCCGGTCGACGATCTCAAACAGGCGATGGAACTGGCAAACGATGTCGATTATGGTTTGACGGCAGGCTTTGTGGGCGATCCGGATGAAACCGAATGGTTCTTCGATCACATCGAGGCTGGCACGACCTACTCTAACCGTCCGCAAGGTACCACCACCGGGGCGTGGCCTGGCTTCCAGGCCTTTGGCGGCTGGAAAGGCTCTGGTTCAACCGGAAAGAATGGTGGCGGTTACTATTACCTGCCTTTGTACATGCACGAGCAGTCTCGCACCAGGGTGAAACGGGCTTGATACTTGCATCCGATGTAAAATGAACCAGGTTTGCTACCATATGCTGGTTCTTTGAGGAGGTACGATTTCATGCTCAGAATAATCAGCCGTTTGTTGATGATCGCGGGCACGGTGAGCCTGCTGTGGCTGGCATACGGTTTGATCAGCGGTGAACCAATCCCGAATTACGTTATCCTTGGGGTCTTGCTTTTCGTTCTGGGGGTGCTCTTCAAGGATCGGGGACCCGCACCTTCGAAGCCAGGTATCAGTCCTCCTTCCCAACGCAAAAGCCGTGACAAACATCAATCCTGGATTTCAAGGGATGAATAAATTTCATTCTATTGCAAGGATATTTTGAGAATCATTGATTTAACTGGAGAGCACCTGAAATGACAGAAGATAAAAAGATAAGAATTCTCAGCGCGATATCGCTGAACGAAACCCAGGCAGAACGGATCAAGTCAGTTGATAGCCGCATTGAACTCCATTGGTATGGGCGCAAAGACGCCGCGCGCATCCCGCTGGAAATGTGGCGCGATGCCGAGATATTGCTGACCAGCGGCACGCCTTTGCCCCCTCCTGAGCAGGCTCCAGCCCTGAAGTGGATCCAGCTGAATTTCGCCGGTGTAGAAGAAGACTTCCGCCAGGATGTCCATCTGCGCGAAGGCACACAACTTACCAGCGCCAGTGGAACGATGGTGAGCCAGATGGGCGAATATGTGATGATGGCATTGCTGATGCTTGGGCATAAGGCGCCTGAGATGCTTCGCTATCAGCAGCAAAAAATCTGGCCTGAGCATCGTATTGAGAAGCTGGAACCGGTTGAACTGCGCGGCAGCACGGTGGGAATCGTGGGCTATGGCTCGATTGGGCGTGAAGTAGCCCGGCTTTTGTATTCCTACGGCGCCAGGGTGCTGGCTACAAAACGCGACGTCATGCATCCTGAGGAAAAAGGCTATGTCCCGGAGGGTTTGGGAGATCCGCAGGGGAATTATTTCCACCGGCTCTACCCTAACGAAGCTTTGGACGCTATGTTGAAGGAGTGCGATTTTGTGGTTGTTTCGCCACCGCTTACCCCAGAGACCCATCAGCTGATTTCCACTGAGCAATTTGCGGAGATGAAACCCGGCGCGTTTTTGGTGAACGTCTCACGCGGACCGGTGGTGGACACTACGGCCCTGGTCGAGGCTGTCAAATCAGGCAAGCTGGGTGGGGCGGTGCTGGATGTGTTCGAGGAAGAGCCACTGCCAGCGGAAAGCCCGCTTTGGGATGCGCCAAACGTCTTCATCACTCCACATATCGCCGGAATTAGCAAGAAAAGTATGGACGCCTTAGTGGAATTGTTCGTGATAAATATTGAACGGTATCTCAAGGGGCAGGAGTTGTACAATTTGATCAATCCTGAAAACGGATACTAATCCTGATTGAAGCTAAGAAAGACCGCCAGAATCTGCTGCAGAGATGCGGCAGTTTTTCTGTATTTCCCCTTTAAAAAAAGAACATAAGTTCTAGACAGCATGGTAGAATTGATCTATGGATCTGTTTGACCACTCCCTGGAAGAGCAATTAAAGCAGCAAGCCCCACTGGCGGCACGAATGCGCCCGCGCACGCTGGATGACATCGTCGGGCAGAAGCATATCCTGGCGGAGGGCAGCCTGCTGCGGCGGGCAATACAGGCTGACAGGCTGTTTAGTTCGATCATCCTTTATGGTCCTCCCGGAACCGGCAAGACCACCCTGGCGCGCGTGATTGCCAACACCACCAAGGCGCACTTTGAGAGCATGAGTGCCGTGCTGGCGGGAGTGGGGGATCTGCGCAAGGCGATCGAGGCAGCCACTGAGCGGCGCCGGCTTTACCAAACCCGCACCATCCTGTTTATCGACGAAGTCCACCGCTGGAACAAAGCCCAGCAGGACGCGCTTTTGCCGCACGTGGAAAGCGGCTTGATCATGCTGATCGGCGCTACCACCCAGAACCCCTATTTTGACGTCATCAAGGCGCTGGTAAGCCGCTCGCGGATGTTTGAACTCAAACCCCTGTCCAAGGAAGACATCCTGATCCTCTTGAGGAGAGCGCTGGCGGACCCACTGGTGGGCTATGGCAAGCGCCAGGTGACAGTGGATGAGGAAGCTTTTCAGCACCTGGCGGATGTCGCTGGCGGAGATGCCCGTAACGCGCTAAACGCGCTGGAGCTGGCGGTGGAAACCACGCCGCCTGAGGGAAAACAAACCCATATCACGCTGGATGTGGCACAAGAGTCCATTCAAAGGCGCGCCATCCTCTACGATAAGACCGACGACCAGCACTACGACACGATCTCAGCTTTCATCAAATCCGTCAGGGGCAGCGACCCGGACGCCGCGCTTTACTGGATGGCCAAAATGCTTTTGGCGGGGGAAGACCCGCGCTTCGTTCTCAGGCGCTTGATCATCCTCGCCAGTGAGGATATCGGCATGGCTGATCCCAACGCGATGCTGGTGGCTAATGCTGCCGCGCAGAACTATGAATATATTGGCATGCCCGAAGGTTGGTATCCGATTGCCCATGCGGTGATTTATCTGGCTACCGCACCGAAATCCAACTCGGTTGGAGCCTTCTGGGAGATCCAGGAAGAGATCAACCGGAATGGGGCAGGCATGGTGCCGGTTCCTCTGATGGATGCAAGTCGCGATGCCAAGGGGCTTGGGCATGGACAAGGGTATCTGTATCCACATGCTTTTGATGGACACTGGGTTGGGCAGCAATATTTGCCAGACCACCTGGTCGGAAAGTATTTTTATAATCCCTCTGAAATTGGTTACGAAGCCCAGGTGGCTGAGCGACTCAAGCGCTGGAGGGAAGAGCAGCTCAAGGCTCTCTCCAAAGAGAATCCACCTGGGGAAACCAGCTGATTCTGGAGATCATCTCCAATTTTGGTGCTGGTGCTTGATATCGACCCTGATTAGTTATACAATTTAGTTGGTAGCTTTTACTTTTTGTAGTTCCACTCACTGTCCAACTGGGGAAATTCAAATTTTTAAGTTGACAGGTGTGGGGCGCAATTGCTTCTTCCAGATGGAGGAACGGCGTGCTCTCTTTTTTGAAGGCAAAATTTCATTGGGTCGTGTTGCTTCCCATGATCTTTTTCCCGGTCTTGAATGGCAGTATGGCTGGTCGATACTGGCAATTGAATTCGGGGCTTTTGCTCCCCGTGCAAAAGAATCAGGTTTCAAGCAGTTCTGAGCTTCTCATCCCTGCGCTTTCAGGCGATCTGGATGGCGACAGCCAGCCAGAATGCCTGGCTTCTGAGGGGGAAACGCTTCAAATCACCAACTGCAATGGGCAGATTTTGTGGCAAAGTCCTGCCGAGTGGCGTGTGAGTGAAGCGCAAATTGCAGACATGGATCATGATGGAAGAGAAGAGGCGGCACTTTTGGTTTGGCGGGCATTTCAACCCTGGCCAGTGGATCAATTCATGCCTTATGGAGGACGAATTGAAAGCCATCAGAATCATGAAGGACAAAGCTGCCAGTTGATCCTGATAGGCTGGCAGAAGGGCGATTATCGCGAGATTTGGGCTGGCTCAGCCCTGGCAAACCCCATCTCGAATGTGCTGGCTGCGGATCTGGATGGAGATGGGCTGCTTGAGCTGGCTGCGTTGGAAAATGACTATAACTCCAATAGAAAGGGAGGACAATTGACTGTTTGGCGTTGGATTGGTTTTGGTTTTTCTCTGTTGGATCGTTCTGAGAGCCGCTGGGAACGGCTCGCCATTATGGGGGATGGTGTTCACTATTGGTTTTTTACCAGGTAAGGAGAGTGTAAAATGCGAAAAAATCGATTTCGAAATCTACTCATCATGGTCTGGCTGACTACTTTGTTGTTCTCGTGTACCATCACCATCAGCCCCAGGCCAGTGGATGATGTGCCAGAGCCTGAAGCGACTACGCCTTCAATTGAGATTGATGCCCCGGAAGACGAGACTGATGTCCCGGGAGACGTCGTGATAATCCCCGGTGACCAGGTTTACGCTGCCGGCTTTGCCAGTTATCAGCAGGCGCAGGTTTCTCTGCCTCAAAACTATGCGGGAGGGTATACCCTGCCAATATCTCTCACTCAAATTGATAATTTGGATCAAATCACATTAAGTACGGCTCAACAGCAGATGCTTTCTCAGAACGGGTTTGTCGTCGCTGCTCCCGAAAATGACCCCAATAGGATGCTTTCGGAGTTCTACCAGGGCTATGAAAGAGCGCGCTATGGAGATGTGCCGGCCTTTATCACCACCGATTCTGTTTTCCACGTCTATCACCTGGTGTTTGATAAGATGCTGCGTGATTTGGAACGGGAAGAGTTCATTCCCATGCTCAAGGAATTGACTTCAAGCATGATCGCAGCCAGCAAGGCACAGTACGATCAGCTGGTTGGAACCCCACTGGAAGAGCCCGCGCTGCGCAACCTGGCTTTTTTCAGCGTGGCTGGGTCCCTGCTGGAAACTGGAGACCCAGTGCCTGATGAAGCCCGCGAGCTTGTTGACGCCGAATTGGCATTGATCATGGCAACATCAGGTGTTGAGTTTTCACCGATTTTCAATTATGAAGGTCAGCCTGGGGACATGCGGTATATTGAGGACTACTCCCAATACATTCCGCGGGGTCACTACACACTTGGTCCGGAACTCGAGATGTATTTCCGTGCGATGATGTGGTACGGGCGTATGAATTACCGCCTGAAAGACCCCATGGAAGTGCAGCGCGCGCTATTAATTACCAAATTACTGCGTGAAACGACCACAGCTTCCGGCAATTCCGCTTTGACACTCTGGCAAAACATCTACGACCCAACCGTCTTTATCGTGGGCAAGGCCGATGACCTGGGTGTGCATGAGTTTGGAGTCGTATCAGATACTATTTTTGGCGAAAATCCTGAATTGACCCTCTTTGAGGATGAAGCTCTGCTTAACACCTTCATCGAAACAGCGCGCCAATTACCACCGCCCCAGATCAACTCGATGTGGGTCTGGATCTGGCAGGATCAGGATGATGTCACGCAAGGCTTCCGTTTCATGGGGCAGCGTTTCACCCTTGACCAGTACGTTTTTGGGCAGGTGATGTGGCGAAAGGTCGGCACGATGGACAATCCGCGCGACCTGCCCAAGGCCTTGGATTTCTTCGCGGCGCAAGGCTCAGACCTGGCATTGGATCTTCTGCAAGAGATGGGTGAGAGTGACTACCTGAATTATGACACCCAGATGGCAAAAGTCACGGAGGAAGTCGCCACCTTGGAGCTGGATTCCTGGACCCAAAACCTGTATTGGTCCTGGCTATATGCCCTGCAGCCCATCTTTGAACCCAAGGGAGAGGCTTATCCAGCTTTTATGCAGACCGATGCCTGGGCTCGCAAGGATCTTCACACGGCGCTCAGTTCCTGGACGGAACTGAAACATGACACGATTCTTTACGCCAAGCAAGTAATGGCAGAGATGGGCGGTGGACCGGGAGAGTCCCCGCCGCATGGATACGTGGAGCCCAATCCTGAAGCTTATGCCCGCCTGTTAGCCCTGGCGGAGATGACCTACCAAGGCTTGGAGGTCCGCGGGCTCTTGGGGCAGAACACTATGGCTAATCTGAACAACCTCATCGATGAACTGCAATTCCTGCTGGATATCTCCCAAAGACATTTGGCGGGGGCAGATATCACTGAAGATGATTATTGGCGCATTAAATACTATGGCGGTTGGCTCGAGGCAATGACCATTGCCGCGGCTGATCCTGCGAATGATGGATATGCTGCCCGATTAGAGGATCAGAAATCCGCCCTGGTAGCCGATGTTGCCACTGGTATTGACCGGGTGCTGGAAGAAGGCGTTGGCTATCCAACCTATATCTATGTCGTCATCCCTGATGAGCCCTACCGGGTGGGGGTGGGTGTTGTCTACACCTACTATGAATTCATTGTTTCCCCCAGTGATCGGATGACAGACGAAACCTGGCAGGCTCTGCTCGAATCCGGGCAGGCTCCCGCGCAACCGGAATGGACCCAGGCATTCATATCCGAATAAGACTCAGACACCTTGCGCTTGGAGGAGTGTTGTTGTTCGCACTCCTCCAAGGAGGGTGCCAGGCAGAGCCGACCCTGACAATTACGCTTGGCGGCGATGTTATCCTGGGGCGTGATGGTGAGGCGATTTTTACGGAAGACCCCTGGGGTGGAATCGCACCGCCAAAATTATTGTCAGATGGCAACCAGAATTGGTTCATGGTCAACCTTGAATCGCCTTTGGGCAGCCTTGCAGAACCACGGGTACCCAGCAATGGCTACAATCTCTGCGCGCCATCTGAAGCAGCGGAAATTCTAAAAATCGGCGGTGTGGGCCTGGTTTCCACGGCAAACAATCACCAATTTGATTGCATGGAAGGCGCCGATCTTTCACAGGTGATGCCAGATATTCGCCATGTCTATGAAGCGCAACCCGTTTTTATTGAAAGCCCCGCCGGCAGGGTTGCGATAATCGCTGTCGATGCAATTTTGAAACCCTTGGACATAGAAAAACTGTTGGCGACAGTGGTTGAAATGGGGGCGGAAGATGACCTGTTGATTGTCTCGCTGCATTGGGGCGTGGAATATGCAGGGGAACCCACGCAATTGCAGCGGGAGCAGGCAAAACAGCTTGCCAACGCCGGGGTGGATGTGTTGTGGGGGCACCATCCGCACGTCTTGCAGCCTTCTGAGTGGGTGGACTCAGAGGATGGAAGCTACCGTATGCTGGCACTTTATAGCCTGGGAAATTTGCTCACGGACCAGACCATGACCTACGGGACGCGCCACTCCGCGCTGATTCAACTGCAATTCAACGGGGGGAAAATCAGCCAGCTCAGCTTGCAGCCTTTGGTTCTGATGCAGAAGGATGGACGGTTGGTGCTTGCTTATCCTGATGAAGCGGCAGTTAAGCAGATAAGGAATCAGCTTGGCTGGGAAGATCTATTGGAGTCGTTTCCGTAGAAAATAGTTATCCTGTTCCAACAAGGGGGCTAACATTCATGCTCAAAAACAGCGTTGAGCCAATCGACAGCGAGGTCATGCCAGGCACCAATCCGCTTTGGATAGACTCGGCCGTGGTTTGAGAGCCCATCGGCACTCCCCAGGCCATGCCCGCCTTCGCTGAATTGGTGAAATTCAAGCGAAGTGCCGGCTTCAAGCAAGCGTTGTGCATAAGCAAAGCTGTGGTCGGCAGGAATAAGATCGTCTTCCAGTGTGGTGAAGAGAAATACGGGCGGAATATGCTCATTTACCAGGTGCATAGGGTCTTTAAACTCGGCATAGTTCTGGAGCATAGCGCCGAACTTATATTCCGGTTCAGCCCTGACTGCCATCAAATCAGAGAAAGCTTTCAGGTTGGCTACAGGATACCCCAGTATCAGAGCATTAGGTTTCATCTGCTCTGAATTGAGACCTGTTAGTTGATTGAGCTCGGGAGTTTGCCAGAGCGAGCTCAGCAGGGCGCTCAGGTGTCCACCGGCAGAAAAGCCCAGCAGGGCGATGCGGTTGGGATCTATGTCGAATTCAGCGGCATGCGTGCGGATGTGAGCCAGAGCCAGAGCGATATCCACCAGGGGTGTTGGATACGCCGATTCTTCACCGCAGTGGTATTCGAGCACAAAGGTTTGGTAACCTTGTAGACTGAAATGCAGTGATACAGGGGCGCTTTCGCGTTGGGAGCAGTGGTTGTAACCACCACCCGGCACGACCATTATGGCAGGACGCAGCTCGTGAGGACCCTGGATGTTTGTGTTGAAGGGAGTATCGAAAAGCAAAGCCTTTAACCAGGCTTTCTGGTCCGGGCTGAAGAAGATCTGCTCTGATTTCATGTGTGCCTCCGTTTGGGGTGATTATACCAACCTGGGGTTCAATGTTCAGAATCTTGACAGTTGTGCTTTTTTATTGGATGTGGGTTTTCAGACAGGACAGCTGGAAAATTACAAAAAAAAGTGGGATTTGTGTCAAATCCTTCTGTTTCCGCTAGTCTCCTGATACCCTCTACTTCGTTGCACGCATAGACCGTTCGGGGCAGTTGACCGCCAGGTCTCCAGTATCCCGATCACAGAGAGTAATGGAGACCTTCGGTCAAGTCGCTTTTAAGGTCAGAGACTTTGAAAGAACAATAAAAAAGGCGGGGTCGCATGCGACCCCGCCCTGTTTGAAACTTATAGCTTAATTAACAGCTGTGTCGTCCGGGTAATCGGCGAGGGCGTCATCGATACGGTCGAGCACGTCATCTGTGAGCATGTCGACCACATCGAGCGCCTTGAAGTTTTCTTCAAGCTGCCCCAGGCGGCTGGCGCCGGTGATGACTGTGCTGACGTTGGGGTTCTTGAGCAGCCAGGCAAGGGACATCTGTGCCAGGCTCACACCCAGATCATCGGCAATGATGGCAAGGTTCTCAACGGCCTGCATGCGCGCGGGGTCGCTGAACATCTTCTTGAGCCATTCATAACCGGGCAGATTGGCGCGCGTACCCTCGGGGAAGACCCCGCCGCGATACTTGCCGCTGAGCATGCCCGATTTGAGCGGGCTCCAGGTGGTTGTGCCAAGTCCGAGTTTCTTGTAAAGGACGGCGTATTCCTCTTCAAAGCGCGTGCGGTGCAGCAGGTTGTACTCCGGCTGTTCCATGGTGGGACCAATCAGGTAATTTTCTTCCGCGAATTTTGCCGCTTCCAGGATGCGGTCGGCTGGCCACTCGGAGGTGCCCCAGTAGAAAGCTTTGCCTTGTTGGATAACGTGGTTGAATGCCCTGACGGTCTCGCTGACCGGGGTTTCATAGTCAGGACGATGGGCGAAGACCAGATCGACGTAATCGAGCTGGAAGTTTCGCAGTGAGCGATTCACGCCCTCAACGATGTGTTTGAAGGATAAGCCCTTCTCATTGGGGGTATTTCCACCCCAGAAGATCTTGGTGGAAACCACATATTGCTCGCGTGCCCAGCCAAGTTCTTTGAGAGCCTTGCCCATCACGCGCTCGGATTCGCCATGCGCGTAAGCTTCAGCGTTGTCAAAGAAGTTGACTCCACGCTCCCATGCGGCGCTCATGAGCGTCTTGGCGAGCTCAATGTCCACCTGGTTACCGTAGGTTACCCAGGAACCAAAAGAAAGTTCCGATACTTTTAATCCAGATTTTCCTAAATTTCTATAGTTCATATTTTTTACTCCTCATCCTAATTATAGGAAAATAAAAAATAAGATGCAACCGAAGGTATAGGCAAACAACTTGTGGATGAAGTTCAGACAGGCCTAAAACATCTGTATCCAAT
>DIWN01000038.1 GCA_002423495.1 Anaerolineaceae bacterium UBA6105
TGACTTTCAAGACGGTATCTACAACTACTTTGTCTCATCCTACACCAACATCGTCATCGCGAGGGAGCGAAGCAACCGTGGCGATCTGCCTTTGTTCCTACACATCAAGCCCAAAAATCAGATTGCCACGCCCCTAACACGTTTATTGGTCAATGCATCCTGCAGAATCGGGGCTCGCAATGACCAGAGGAGCCGTCATCGCGAGGGAGCGAAGCGACCGTGGCGATCTGCCGTTTGAAAAAGAGCCGGATTCAGAAGCGGAATCCGGCCTACGAGGGAAAAAAATAAGCGGAGTTGGCAATGATGAAAATTGTTGTAATCGCGGGTGATTTTGTGTCACCCTTAATTTATGGTATATAAAACACATGCAAAAGCTGCGAAAACATATTCTCATATTGCTGTGCCTCCTGCTTCTAAGCCTTGGCATCGGCACGCCAATCCAGGCGACAGAGGCAAAAAACGACCTGGCACCCTTGCAAAGCGTCAGCGCTTATGAGTTGATCGCGGCGATGAACGTGCTGCGCATGTCCAACGGGCTGCCGGCTCTGATCGAACATCCCATCATCAACGCTGTGGCGCAGGGCACTGCCCAAATCATGGCGGATGGATTGCTTTCGTGGCACATCGGCGACGTGAAAGGGCGCCTGGCAGCAGCAGGATATGGCGGGGGCGGGACTGTTTTCGCTACGGAAAACTTCGCTGTCGCCGGCGACAGCGCCACTATCGATCAGATCATGCTGATGTGGGATGATTACGACCATATGCGCCCCGCCACCCAGCCTTACTACTGCCATGTTGGCGCGGGCACTGCAAAAGCCAGCAACGGCATGACCTATTTCATCCTGCAAGCCGCCTATGTCTCAGGGGTCCCCTGCGAAGCCGTTCCTCCCGGCAGTGTAACCCCCATCCCCGGGCAAACCCCGATTGTTCCTGGCATTATTACCCCCGTCAAATTGGTGGAGCCTGACGAAAATGGCAATTACCTGCATATCGTCATGCCGGGGCAGAGCTTTTGGGCAATTGCCGTGGCTTATGGGGTGACTATCAAGGACATTCTTCTCTGGAACAACCTGCCCGAAAGTTATGTGCTGCAAGCTGGAGACGAGCTGCTGATCGCCGGACCGAACTCGCGCGCGCTGGTAACCCCAACGCCAATGGGGAATGTGATCCTTACCACGCCCGACAGCCAGGGGCGGATTGTGCACGTGGTGCAGGCATATCAGAACCTGTCAAAAATTGGCGAGGCTTATGGGGTTGCGGTGAACAGGCTGGTGGAGCTCAACGGCATAACCGTGGAAACACCGCTTCAGGTCGGGCAAAGACTGCTAATAAAAGGTCCGGATCAGACTCCCACCCCCTCTCCCGTTCCGCTGACCCCATTGCAGAAGCTCACCCCAGCTGCGGATGGCAAGTATTATCACGTAGTAACTGAGGGACAAACTCTTGTTTGGATTGCGGGTTTGTATGGCATCTCAACGGCTGACCTGATGACGTGGAATTATCTCAATGCTTCCAGCGTGATTTTCCCGGGGGACAGACTGCTGCTGCAGGTCACCCCGCCGGCAACCAACACGCCGACGCTAGCCCCTGCAACTGAAACGCCCTTGCCAAGCGCCACCCCCAGCCCTTCGCCAACCTCAACCCGGCTCTACTTGCCGACCTCAACTGCCACCGAAACTTCGGCTGCCCTGAGCGAAGCAGAACGTCCAAACAACTGGCTCTTGATCCTGGCAGTCGCTGCCATTGGAGCGGCGGTCTTTCTTGTTATCAACTCTCAAAAATCGGAGAAAAAACCAAAATAAGGGTTTTGCGCTTGGTTTCGAAGCTTTGCCATAATTCTATGATTGGCAAGCAAAGTATCCTGTCATCAATTTAGATGCCCTTCGCCCGCCCCTAAACAGGCATGAACCAGATGTTTCTTTATCGCTATCATTGCCATATTCGAAAGGGCTTTTGCTTGAGAAAATCCTGGTATGCAAGAGTTTTTATGGTATTTCAGGAATCGTACTCTGATCAAACTCGAATCCATCTTTTATAAGGCGATCAATCACATATGTTCGAATTTCGGTTTTGGATACATAATCCTTCTCAGAGCACGCTCCGACATAAGACGAAACTACGCCGCTTGACCAAGTAAATTTTTCTAGATTTAATCGGTAATACCGGTCACAATCGATGACTGTCATGTAGTCAAACTGGTAAAAAGGCGGTGTAAAGTAATCTTCTTTCAACGTCCATTGACCAATTCCGGATTTATCCTCAGCCCGATCAGTTCCTGCGGCTAAAACCAAACTCCCGGAAAAATCCTCCGCAAACATTGACATTCCCGCGTTCATCCAGGAAGGTTGCGGTTGGGCAATGAGCTCAAGGATTGTTGGGGCGATATCAATATGCTGCGTGTTTTCTGTTGTGATAGTTCGGTTACTGCTATCTGGCAGGTAAAATATCATCGGCAGACGCTCAACTGTGCTCAATTTTTCACCATGGTCACTGCTGATGATAATCAGAGTCGACTCCAATTCTCCGGTTTCTTCCAAACCACGGAATAAGACTTCGAGCGCCGAGTCAACATCCACAATTGCGTCATCATACAGGTCCTTGTTCCATGATTCTTGATTGTCGCGGTCTATGTGTGCGGAAAATTTTGTGGATTCTGGATAAAACTTATCGCCATGCGATCCCAGCCAATGTATGTGGACAAACACTGGCTGATTTTTTTGGTCTAACAACTCCAAAGCTTTGTAAACTTTCTCTAAATCATTGAAATCTTGTTGGGTAACAGTGATCTGTTCGAAAGTATTCTGCATAGTTTCGATGAAAAAGATATGTTTCAAACGGCTAAGCACACGCCCTTCAACTTCTTTTATGAACAAGACCGAATTGCCGGGAACGCGTGTGTTCAAATAGTTGGTGATGCTATTCAATTCCAAATATGCGCCGTTCGATTCGTTGAATCCATGCTGAAAGTTTTGGCTTGACGCATCGATGTAGTGGCGAATAGTCAGCTGCGAGGAATAGTATCCGAGATCCCGCAGTATGGCTGCCAGATGTTCAAGGCTATCCTTTCCTTTCAGCACATCCGGAGGAAACAGCAAACGTGTCTCAGATGGATATTTTCCAGTAAGGATCGATGTAATTGATCCGCTGGTGTTTGCAGCATTGTTAAAGTGGTTGGTGCTGATTATGAGACTGTCTTTGATGGAATCCAGGAATGGGGTTGTTTCCCTCTCATATCCGTAGACACTCATATTTCTGGCGTTCACCCCATCCGGGGTAAACAGCACGATATTGGGCAAATCACTCGCACTGGTAAGAGAATTGAGCTCTCCTCTGACGCTCGATGGGACACGAATGAATATCATGCTGAGGAGAATTGGTACGACGGTAAAAATTATAGCCAGGGCACCAACAACCTTATGACTGGATTTTTTTGTGGGACGGTGGATGATAAATTTTGCCATCCTGATATCCGCCAGGATAAATAGACTAAGCCAAAGAAACAGATAGATGCTCCTGGTTATTCCACTGGAATCGACGATCCCAAATTTTAAAACCGTGTAGGTAAAATTATCGATTAACAGCAGCCCCAGGGAGGCAAGCACTGCTGCCGGAGCAAGCGCTAACAGGTGGGCAATAATTCTAATTTTCCTCGGGAAAATCGCAGAGATTATTAACGCAGGAACAGAACATAACAGCAAGAAGGCTGCCAAAAGGAAAAACGCAACCAACAAAACACTAATTCTTTCGACGAACGAAGACGCGCTCAGGAAAGAAGGTTTGGTTGTTATGAACAACCATTCCATGAAGACAAGCAAAATGCCACTGAGGAGACACATTATTAAGTTCGAAATCAACAGGTTAACAAAGCTGTCTCTCTTTTCCACGGTTTCATTACCAGGGGTATGGCCATTTCTGTTAAGTTGCAGTAAAGCTTTCATTTTTTCATTAGTAAAAATAAGGTTCGTTCTGAATCAGGAACTCTCTCCTCAGTAAGGATGTCATAAAAGAGTGAAAAGGCATCCCGAAAACCTTCAAGGGTGTAATCCGGGAAAATATCTACTCTTGACGCCAATAAACGCGTCACTTGCGAGTCTCTCTTGGGAACAAATTCTATGATCAAATTTTCACCAAGGTCAGCAAAGTATCTTGCCGCATCAATCAATGGTACGTTATTTGAGATTGCCAGGTGGTGAATGAGTGCCAATGCCATCACCAGGTCAACTGGTCCGCGTGCCTGCATGGAGTCGCGTTCGGCGTTATGCCAGCCCAGATCGGGGGATGGGTTGGTCAAATCCATGCAAAGCGGGAGCATGAATTTTTCATTTTTCTTCTTTACCATATCATAATTCTGCTGCACGGCGCCTGGGTCAATATCAAAACACACCGTTGGTATCTGCAGATCGCTGGCCACCCGGCTGAACTCTCCAGTGTTTCCACCCAAATCCCAAACCTTTTTTGGCTGGACTTTCTCAATGAAGGTCCTAACGAGTTGGCGCTTGGCTTCAAACGAATCTTGGGTGTAATTATTATCCTCGTAGTAATCCGTCCACTCGGTTTGAATCGTTTCCACCTTCAAACTTCGCACGGTCGAAAGCAAGCTGTCGAGTAGGCTGTAGAGCGCTGATTTACTAATCCTGCCTTTGACCTGCTCCTGCGAAACTTCTTTGTTCTCGTAGCGTTTCTGTGTTTTGGCGTGCAGGTGGATGTGGCTTGCCAGGCCAAAATTTAACTTTGTGGTGGCAGGCAATAGTTTAGAAGCAAGGTCAAGAGGAATGCCATCGATATATAAACGCATTAACTGAGCAAGCCGAATATCTTTTTTAGCCATCAGGGCAAGCGGTGCCAAAAAGTGCTGGCAAAACTGGCGGTATGCCACCCAAGGCATGCCTTCCTCGTACTTTTCAAAGGAAAGCGTGTCAATGAATAGTGGTTTGCCGCGATGGAATTGGATGTTGTAGGCGCTGGCGTCCTTGAGGCTCATGCCAAATTTAAGCGCCCGGCGTGCGATTGCCAGGGTAAGAATAGCCGCATCCTTCAATTGGTTAAAACACCACTCGTAAGGATAAGAAATGAAATCAATCGTCTCGGGTTGAATTACTTTGTAGGCGATTTCCGGCTGTGGCGCGAGGGAAAGGTCCACTTCTTTATGAGCTACCAGAGTTCTTGACTTGTTCAGCTGTTCATACAGACCGGAGCTCATCAGCATGTCGTATTCTTCCTGATATTTTTGGTTAACCTGGCGATACAACTTGCCATCATGCTTAAACATGAAACCGCTCGGATCTCTAAAGGATCCGCTTACTTTTTCATTCAACGCAATCATGATTATTCGCTACTTGCTTTCTTCTGAGGAACTCTCCATTGTAGATTCCACCACTGCTGTCGGATCCAAATCCTCTTCTGAATTCTCTTTTCCGCGCACAAAGATGTTCTTGATGTTTTTCCAGAATAGCCGCACGAATACGCCCAAACCCAATATAGCCCCCAGTACCAATTGGATGATCATGCTCCCGGAGCCCGGGTCAAGATAAGTTCGAGTGGCACCCTGAACGAATTCGTTGATTGATAAAAAGTTCATGTCTTAATTCCTTCAGCCTTAAATTTACCATACATTTGGAGTCACTATCCGTGAAGATAGTTTCTCAAGGCCTTGCCCTCTAAAAATTAGAGGTGCTCTTTTAGCTGTTCACTTTGGCTTCAATCGCTGACTTTAATTCCCCGACGGTTTTAAAACCAAAAGCTTCCTGTTGCGTAAATTCGATATCGAATTCAATTTCAAGGGAGGTGATCAGGTTGATGTGCGAGAAAGAATCCCAACCCACCACATCGCTTGCAGTCATCTCGTCGAAGATTTCAATTTCCGGGTTGTCAAAAACTTCCCGAAATACATTGTTCATCCGCGCAACTACATCATTTTGTGCCATTCTTTATTCCTCCATCGTGGAGAGATCCCCCACGTCTTGTCCTAAGTATTGTTTTTTCAACACCCGACGCATCACTTTTCCACTTTTTGTTTTTGGAATTTTATCTGTGAACACCACTTCTTTAGGCGAAGCCAGCGAAGCCACCTTCTTTGCAACGTAGAGCTTAATTCCCATATCCAGTTTCCGCAATGAAGGAGACTGCTCATCATGGACCACAAAGGCCACGACCTTTTCATAAAGGAGGTCGTCGGGCAGCCCAACCACGGCACAATCCAAAACATGCGGCACTTCCATCACGGCCGACTCAATCTCGAAGGGGCTGACAAGGTGACCCGCGGTGTTGATGACATCATCACTTCTGCCAATGTACCAGTAGTAACCGTCCTCATCCCGATACGCAATATCACCGGAGCTATAGAAATCCCCCAGGAATTTGTTTTGGTAAACCACGGGGTTGCCAACATATTCTCTGAACATTGAATTCCAGGGTTTTCGGATGCAAAGCAACCCCTGGGTGTTATTCGGCAAAGGATTGTCCTTGCTCTCAAGGATAGCGGCTTCAAGATATGACAGCGGCTTGCCCATCGAGCCCGGTCTCACTTCCAAACCCGGGTAGTTGGCAACCATGATGCTGCCTGTTTCAGTCTGGAACCAGGTGTCGTAGATCTCACAATGGAAGATCCTGCGCCCCCACAACACCAGGTTGGGATCGAGGGGTTCACCAACAGTATAGACCCTCTTTAGAGAGCTGAGGTCATATTGCTGGTAGAACGTATCTGCCTGCTGCGCCATCATGCGAAAGACGGTAGGGGCAGTGTATAAGATCTGAACCTTGTAGCGTTCAATCACGCGCATCCAAAGTGCCGGGTCGTAATTCGCATCCAGCTGAACCTGGGTCAGCCCCAAAGCCCATGGCGCCGTGATGCCGTATGTCGTTCCGGTTACCCAGCCCGGGTCAGCCGTGCACCAGAAGAGCTCGTCTGAGTTGACTTGCATGACCTCATCAAAACTGCGCAGGTGATCAATGATCGAAGCATGACAGTGCTGAACTGCCTTGGGCTTACCAGTGGAACCGGATGTGAAGTGGAAGTGGGAGTATTGCTCAGGGTCGGTTTCTGGCGTGACGAACTCCGCCGAAGCCCGTTTGAATTGCTCGCGGATGCCAACAAACTGACCATCAGACTGGTCCTCATCGACCAACAAAACCCGAAAAGACTCATCCAATTTTTGCAGTACCTTCACGAGGCGGAAGTTCATCCGGGAAGTTGAAATGATTGCCCTGGTATCGGTGTCTTTTATCCTCTCCACGATCGAGTCCTCCCCGATGCTGGTAAAGAGGATGCTGCTAACCAGGCCGAGCTTAAGCGCACCCAGGAAAAAGGCATATATTTCCACTGTTTTAGACAGCAGCAGCATGATCCGATCGCCTTTTTGATATCCAAGTGACGAGAGCAGGTTGGCTGCCTGGTTGCTTAAGTCGGTGAGTTGGGCAAAGCTAAACTCAAACAAGTTCTCATCTTTATCAATCAACTTGAGCGCTGTTTTTGCGCCAAGTCCGCGTTCCACTTGCCAATCAGTGCAAAGGTATCCGATGTTATTGTGAGGGAAAAATTGTGTCGTCATAAGATCCTGCCGATAATTACATGTTCAATTTCTGCCAGTTCACTTTACCACAATATCGACGCGTTCTTTTTCGCCGAAGTATTGGATGCCCTCCTCGAGCATTTGATACTCCAGGTAGGTGGTATTACCGGTGGGCGCCCGCAAATTGTAGAGCACAAAGGTATACTCCTGCCCGGGTTCCAGCGAAAAGCCTTCTGGCAAGTGTACGCGGTAGCCGTGATCCTTACCGTCCTGGAAAATACACAGGCGGATCTGGTCATCCTCCGACCAGGCCTGATCGCCGGTATTTCTAACCAGGATGTTGACGTTATACGATTCCCCCCGCTCAATCGTTGTTGGCGTATCGTGCGAGACAATCTCAGCGTATAGATTCTGAAGAGAAACTTGTGACAATGCCCAAATTGCCGGGAACCCCTGACCTGTGAGCATGATGACATCGGGTTCAATGACTGCAGCCAAGCTGCCTAATTGATCCAAATCCAAATAATGAATAAAAACTAATTCCGAAAAACTTTCTGCCATGTTTTGAAGTAAAAACTGCCAAACATAAGAATCTCCCACAAGAATTGCCTTTGGCAGGGTGGTATCCGGATTTTGGAAGTACCTGTAGCTCTTCCAAATATCTTTTGACACAAAATTAATGCGGTCAAAGAAACCAGCATCTTCTATAGCTGTTCGGCTAAATTTTGGTTCATAGTGAAGATCGGTTTCTTTTGACGCAAACCCCCAGTCAGTTTTTAATTCTCTCTCAACTTCAGTTATTGAGAAGTCCTCTTCCGTCAGAATTCGGAGATCTGGAAAATTTTCTTTAACCGCTTCCATCAAGGCAGAGTAACCAAAGAAAGCTCCGTATTGATTCCAATGACCGACGTCAACAGCACGGGAATATGTTGGGAAGCTCGATTTGTTCGCTACCAACTCGCTGAACGGTGATGCATAAGAAAAGCCTTTTGCGGTTTTCAATTCATTATCGATAGCTTCAGCTGCGGAGTAAGTGTTGATCAGTCGCAGATTCGAAGGTAATTCCTCGGGATAAATATCAAATTTTGGAGGCCACATGCCCACTACCAGAGATGTATTTGAACCCTTTAGCCCTTCGGCAATTCTTTCAAAACTGTTCTTGATGTTCATTTTTACAGCATCATCAGGAACAAAGGAATTGACAATGTATGGAATCTCGGGATCCGGGGCGTAAAAAAGCCAGCCGTTGGGTCCATTGATGACCCTGTATCCAGAAAAACCCAGTTCGTCAAAGAGACGATAGTTGATTGCTTTAGATAATTGGATGAGCTTTTGCCTGCCGCCCAGGTTGTCATTAAGCCAGGCTTCAAATCCGGATTTGAACTCCGGCGAAAAATTGTGGTTCTCAGTAAACAATGGGGGGAATTTTGCCAGGTAGCGGTTTTCGTTCGGGGAAAGTGCCCCACCGATCTTGTCTGACTCTAAAACTGGCAGGATTAAAACCGCAAAAAACATAATGATGATGAGCACTTTGAAGACTGTGGATTTCATTCGCGCACCATCAAAACTTGAAATAAATGAATGAACTGTAGGTTGAGGACATAACCATCATGATTGAAAAACCGAGCAGAATCAAGTACGCAATCAGCAAAACCGGGTCCTGAAGCTTTGATTCGGAAAACTTCTCAAAAAATTTGGGAAGGGTTTGTTTCCATGGGATGCAAGCCAGGATTGCCAGTGCAAGGACAAAGGCGATTTTTCCGTTCAGATACCACGTGAGGTTCAGGCCTGTATCAAGCGGTTTCAACAACCCAAACATCACACCCAGGTATTGGAGCCCATATCCGAGCCCCGGCGAGCGGAAAAGCACCCACCCCACCAGCACAATCAGCATCGTCACAAGATACCGCACAATCGCCGGAGCTTTTGCTTTTATTTTTTTGTCGCGCAAGAATGCCTCAAGGCTGGCAAACAGCCCATGCCAAAGACCCCAAACGATGAATTGCCAGCCGGCTCCATGCCAGAAGCCGGTTAAGAAGAAAACGATCAGCGTATTGGATTCTGTCCGGAAGACCTTTTGCCTCCTGCGTTTGAACTCGAGCGGATAGAAAACATAGTCGCGGAACCAGCTGCTCAGAGTGATATGCCAGCGGCGCCAAAAGTCGGAAATATTGAGGGCGAGATAAGGGAAGTTGAAGTTTTCCGGAAGGTCAAACCCCAACATTTGTCCCAAGCCGATTGCCATATCGGTGTAGCCTGAGAAATCAAAAAAGATCTGCATGGCATAGCCGAATGCGCCCAGCCAGGCAACAGAAACCCCATTGGCATTTGCCGGATTGGCAAAAATCTGGTCAACCATTGCCCCAAGTTGATCGGCTATGATCACCTTTTTTGCCAGCCCCACCGTAAAGCGATAAACACCCTTGGAAAGGTTATCAAGATTCAATTTGTTATTTGCGAGCTGCGCAGTAAAGTCACCTGCCCGCGTGATTGGACCCTGCAAGAGTTTGGGGAAGAAACTTATGTAAAGCAGGAAATCAGCGATATTTTTCTGGGGAGTGATCTTGTTGTAATAGATATCGTACTGATAGGAAATGGCGCTGAACACAAAGAAAGAAACGCCCAACAGGACCGGTAGGTCAATCTTTGGAAATTCAGTTCCAGTGATGCCACCCAGGATATTTGTAAAAAAGGGCAGATACTTGAAGGCCAGCAGAAATGCCACGTTGGACAGGATGACCAGCCAATTGGCTATCTTTTTGCCAGGTCCCTCATTATCGCGAAGCCTGCCTTGCAACAAGCCCATGCCGTAGTTCGCTAAGGCGAAAATAACAAATAGCGCTAAGGGTCTTTTCCCTGTCCAGGCAAAGAACGCAAGCGAGGCAAGAATTAGGAAATATTTTCTGAAATCGGGGCGAACTAAATAGGCTCCCAAAACGCAAAGGGGCAAAAAGGCAAATAAAAATATTTGTGAAGAGAAAACCATAACGATTTCACATTATAATCGAAAAGGGGAGCGGCTTTTTCACGAGTGAGTCCAGGCTGTTATGGACGCAAATGGTCCGCTTATTAAGAATTTTTCCTATGATAGAATTCACAGGGTAAGAACTGAAAAACAGGTGCAGAAATTGGCAAAAACGATCCTTGTTACAGGCGCAAACGGGTATATTGGTCAGAAAGTAGTTGAACAATTACTGAATCTTGGGGTGAACGTTCTGGCCGCTGATTTAATTATCGACGGCATTGACCCACGCGCCGATCGTCTCCAGGTAAACCTCTTCGAGAATCCGGAAAAAATCACAAAAAGAATTGACCAGATCGATGTCTGCCTGCACCTTGCCTGGCGCAATGGCTTCAACCACTTTGCCAACAGTCACATCGATGATTTACCTGGTCATTTCCATTTCATTTCCAGCCTTTTGGAAGCAGGCTTGAAGCATATCGCGGTGCAAGGAACCATGCACGAAGTTGGATATTGGGAGGGAATTATCGATGAAAACACCCCAACCAATCCCATCAGCTACTACGGGATTGCCAAAAACGCCTTGCGCCAGGTGACCGCTTTGATGGCAAAGAAAAAGAACGCAACTTTTCAGTGGCTGCGGGCTTACTACATTCTGGGTGACGATAAACGCAATCATTCCATCTTTACCAAGATCCTCGAAGCCGAAGAACGTGGGGATGCCACTTTCCCGGTGACCACGGGGAAGAACTCGTTTGACTTCATCGAAGTTGATGAGCTTGCGCACCAGATCGCTCTGGTCATTACGCAGTCAGATGTGACTGGGGTTATCAATACCTGCAGCGGAAAAGCCACCGCCCTGCGTGAAAAAGTTGAAGAATTCATCGCTACCAGACATTTGAACATCAAGCCCCAATTTGGTGTTTTTCCAGACAGACCATACGATTCACCCATTGTGTATGGTGATAACACCAAAATTCAAAGGATCATTGCTGCTGGTCAAAAATAGTTATGAAACTGGATAAAACCAAGCCGATTCGACGAATTGCGATTTACTTTTTCTACGATAAAGACGGCATCGTAGACGATTACATCCCTTACCTTTTACGCGATCTGGTCAAGAACCTTGACAAGCTCATTTTTGTCAGTAACGGACCCCTGACCGCGGAGAGTAAGGCAAAACTTGCTGAATTCGAACCTGTAATTCTTGAACGTGAAAACAAGGGGCTGGATGTTTGGGCGTACAAAGAAGCCCTTCTATCTGTTGGCTGGAAGGAATTGGCGGGATACGATGAAGTTGTCTTGCTCAATTACACCCTCATGGGTCCGGTGCATCCATTCAAAGAAGCCTTCGATGCAATGGCGGATCGAAATGTCCATTTTTGGGGTCTCACCCGCCACTACGGTCTTCCCTTTGACCCATGGAACTCCTGCAAATATGGCTATGTGCCAATGCACATCCAGTCCAGCTTCATGGTGTTTCGTTCTGATTTTGTCCAATCCAAAGCGCTGCAGCACTACTGGGAAACCGTGCCACTGGTTACTACTTACGCGGAATCCATCGGTTGGCATGAGGTTATCTTCACCGAAGACTTTACCCGCATGGGATTCAAATCGGATGTTTACGTCAACACGGAGGACCTGAAAGAGTATCATGAATATCCGATGATGCTTTACCCAAGGGAATTGGTGGAGAACCGCGGATGCCCCGTTTTTAAGCGCAAAGTCTTCTACAATATTTATAACGAATATATCGAGGTGAGCCCCGGCCAGGCCGCCCGCGATTTGTACCAATACCTGGAACAGAAAACAGACTATGACCTGAACCTGATCTGGGATGTGCTACTCAGAACAGCCCACATGTCAGATATCAAAGAGCGCCTTCAGCTTAACTACATTTTGCCTGACGAGGTCCGGCTGCCGGATAAGAAACCAGATCTGAAAGCGGCTCTTTTCCTTCACATCTACTATCCCGATCAAATTGAATATTGTCTTGGCTACGCAAAAAACACGCCGATAGACATGGATATCTTTGTTTCGACAGACAGTGAGGAAAAGAAAGCGGCCATCGAATCCGTGTTTGCCGCCTTGCCTGATCGCAATGTCAAAGTGGTCCTGATCGAAAACCGTGGCCGTGACGTTAGCGCGCTTTTGGTGGGATTCAGACCTTACGTCATGGACTATGACGTGGTCTGTTCTGCGCACGATAAGAAGACGGACTATTTCAAGCCCTTCATCATTGGCGAGTCTTTTGCCTACCATTGTTTTGAAAACGTTTTGGGCTCCAAAGATTATGTGGAAAACATTCTCAAAACCTTCAAGGACAACCCAAGGCTTGGTCTTCTCACGCCGCCAACCCCAAATTTTGGTCCATGGGCAAGCTTGCCTGGGAACGAGTGGTTGATCAATTACGACGCGGCTGAAAAGTATGCCCGGGAATTGGGAATTACCGTCCCCATGTCGAATGCGAATGCGCCTATTGCCCCACTTGGCACCATTTTCTGGTTCAGAACAAAAGCCCTGGCATTGTTATTTGATCAAAATTACACCTATGAAGATTTTCCTGTCGAACCAACCCGCGTGACCGACGGTACCATTATGCACTCGATCGAACGCATATACCCCTTCGCAGCACAGCAGGCAGGCTTCTACTCAGCCTGGGTGATGACACTAAGCTACAGTCAACTGAATATCACGAATTACCATAAGATCACCAAGGACTATCACATTGCTCTCGCAGGCAAGATTGGATTTGAGGGAAGGCAGTATTACCTGGATTTGATCAACCAGGGTAGTTCGCTCAACCAGCAAATGTTAGCCGAAAGCGCTCTAAAAACGAGAGTCAAAAAGCTGATCCTGAAAATGGCCGGTCCTCGCGGCTTGAATAAGGTTTCGAGTTTTTGGAGAAAGATTAAGTGATGAGCAGCAAGGAACCCCTGGTCAGCATCGTTATGTCCAATTACAATGGCGAGCTTCTGATCAAGCAAACCATCCAAAGCGTGCTCGCCCAGACCTATCAGAATTGGGAATTTATTATCTTTGATGACTGCTCCACAGACAGATCACGGGAGATCATCCGGTCGTTCAAGGATCCAAGGATTAAGCCATTTTTTGCTGACACCCATGAGCACATGGTCTATGGGTTTAATCATGGAATAACCCACTCTTCAGGGGAATTGATAGCGCGCATTGACAGTGACGACACCTGGGAACCCGAAAAGCTGCAGAAGCAGGTGGAATTCTTTCGGGATCATCCTGATTACGGAGCCTGTTTCACCTTAGTCAATTTTGTGGATGAACATGGCAAGATCCTGACCGAGAAGGACACAGAACGTGTACTCTGGTGGGACATTCGGAATAAAACCCAGGCTGAGTGGCTGAGATATTTCTACTTCTACGGCTGCGGTGTTTCCCATCCAACCGCGATGTTTCCCCGCAGTGTGATTGAGAAAGTAGGCCTCTACAACCTGGGCTACGTACAGGTGCAGGATTACGACTTGTGGATCAGGATCGTCAAGCATTATCCTATTCACATAATCCAGGAAAAACTGACCAATTACCGTTGGTTTACCACGGGGGCGAATTCAAGCGCCCCATCAGAGAAGGGGATCCGGCGGGCAAATTTCGAATTCTCGCAAATTTACTGCAGCTTTTTCGACGATATCCCCGACGAATTGTTAGTTGAGGCCTTCGGAGAGGACTTTACCCACAAGGGTACGAGTGACCCGGACGCATTGATCGTTGAACGCATGCTTTTGCTTTTCAAACCGGTATTCTGTGGGTCTGCACCCCAACTCGGCGGGGCTCAAATGTTCCTGCGCTTGCTGCAGGATGAGAAAATGCGCGGGGTTTTGCGTGAGAGATATAACCTGACCCAAACATCCTTCTACGAAATCGCTGCCAAACCTATTCTCTATGAGGAAACCGGTGATCCCACATCGCCGGAGCCTGTCGCAGCCCCGGTCATAAAACAAAGACCCAGCTTTCTAAGCTGGCTCCGCCGCAGGTTTATTTAGCTAATCGCCCTTCGCGTCGTCCGTAAGAAATGTAGTGAATCAGGGGGTTAATGCCCTCCTGCCGAACATCCGGATAAGTATTGAGGTAAAACTGGGTGTTGAATTTGCCGGATGGGTTGCGCCCTTCTTTCCATCCAATCTTCATGAAGTGTGCAAGTGGATCCATATCAGCAATACGTACATCGGGGTAGGTGAACAAGTAGTAAACGGGGTCAAACAACCCACTTTTTTTGATTAATTGTCGGTCGCTCAATGTAAAACCCATCATTTCCCCTTAAAGAACTTGATAAATTTTCGCATGGGGCGGGTTACTCGCCAACTTCTGCTCAACGCGTAATGCACAGTCTCGAGTTTTGTTGCATCCCATCCCTCCCGGATAATGCTATTCTCGGATTCCAGGGCTTGGATCTTTTTCGTATGGTCCAGCCATTGAACCGCAAGACTATCCACCTGGGCTTTCAAGTCCCGGTTTTCCTCAGACTTTGCCGCCAATGCCTGGCCGGTTTGTTGGAGGTGCCAGCTTAACTCTTCATAATTCGCTGCCAACGCCTGATTAGTTTGAAGAGTTATTTGCTCTTGTTTCTTGAAGAAGGTGTCCAGATGGATGTTGATGTCTTCCAAAACCGGTAGATAGGCTGCAAGTGGAGCTTGATTCGCGGCTTTTAACTCTGCGATCTTCGCGTAAGTTTCTGGCCAAAGGTGAGCGTGGTCAGACAGCAACCAATCCCGCCGAACCGTTTCCTGGGCTGCAAGTGCCATTGACTCCCGCAGTTGTGGATTCTCAATCAGCTGGCTAAGTTCATTAATCCACTCATCGATGGTTGCAGCGGTAAATCCGTTGACCCCTTCTTCAACCACGCTGGTGTAAGGTGTTACTCTCGAATAAACCCCCGGCAGTCCCATTGCGGTGTATTCAAAGAATTTTATCGAACTCTTGCAGTGATTGTAGGGGATGCCCTCCAACGGGGCGATGGCAATGTTTGCCTTCTGAGAAAGTGCAATTTTCACGTAGTCCGCATAGACAAAGGTTTCACTTTGGCAATTAGTGATGGTAGCTGGAATGTCTTCCTCGAAATTCAGGTTAGCCCCATAAAATACAAATTCCAGGCGACCCGGATACTTCATCGCTAATTCACGGAAAGATGGCTTGAGCATCTCAAGGTCGGGGACGTGGGTGACCGTGCCCATGTAGAAAATGCGGATCTTATCGCCCACAGGCTCAACCTGGGGCGCATTAAACTGCCAGAGCGCGTCATCGAGGAAATTGGGCAGGACAAAGATGTTGGTATTGTATTGTCTGAGCAAGTCGGCCAGATATGGCGTGGTGACAGTCAGTGCTGTGGCTTGAATCATGCCAATCAAAATCGGAATTTGGGCTTTGGCATAATTGAGTTTCACCCTGTCGGGGTGGTGAATGGGCAGGGACAGAAGGTCATCATCCATATCCATCACCACCGGTTTGCCCAGGTTGGCAGCCTGAGACATCACGGCCAGGTAATTCGACAAATTAGCGGGAAATTCACGCTGAAATACCACAACATCCGAGTCTTTGATCGGAGCCGTTGAAAACTCCCCATCAACAAGCCCTCTGTTGATCTGCATATTTGCGCGCAAGATTGGATTGAACAACCTGTAAGCTTCAAGGCTGGCAACGATTCGTTCATAGGTATAAACTGCAGCAGATTCTATCTTCATCGACAACTCAACAGTGAGAAACAAAGAGCGTTCTTAATCAGTTTCGACAATTTTATTCTAAATCCCAATATCATTCTTCCATTGCCAGTTCAAGGGCGTTCAGCCAGTGCGGGATCTTCATCCCAAATGTGGCCTCAAATTTTGAGGAATCCAGGCAAGATCTGAGAGGTCTTTGCGCCGGGGTTGAGAATTCAGCTGTAGATGCCGGCAGCAATTTTTGACCAGGTTTTCCGGGCGAATCTGGATCAAGCCGCAACACTTCCTTGGCCCAATCATAACGGCTGCAGCAGCTGCCGCAGGCGCAGTGGTAGATCCCTTTGCGCTCCAATATCCAGTCTTCATTAGTTGATTCAATCTTTGAAACAAGACTGGCAGTGATCTCAGCCATCAATCTCGCGGGAGTTGGGCTGCTGATTTGATCGTCCACGATTCGGATAGTTTCCTGCGTGCGTGCCCACTGCAACACCTTGGTCACAAAGCCACCCTGGCGCAGGGAATAGACCCAGCTAGTTCGCAACACCAAATTGACGCATCCGGAAGCGGCAATCGCCTGTTCACCTTCCAGCTTGGTTTGGCCGTAAACATTCAATGGATTGGGCTGGTCGGTCTCCACATATGGGCTGCCCTTGGTGCCGTCGAACACATAATCGGTTGAGTAGTGCACCAGCACCGCATGGATCTTTTTTGCTTCTTCTGCCAGCACACCCGGACCAGTGGCATTGATTGCCCGCGCCAGTTCAGGTTCGCTCTCAGCTTTATCCACGTTGGTGTACGCGGCAGCATTGATGATGATGTCGGGTTTAACGCTTCTCACGAGTTCGCGCAGACCGTTGCTGTCGGAAAGATCCACTTCGGGGTAGTCTAAAGCAACCACCTCGCCAAGTGGCGCGCAGGTGCGCAGCAGTTCCCAACCCAGTTGTCCCTTAGTACCAATCTGCAGTATCTTTTTCATTTGCTTTGTTCACTCAAAAATTTTATCAAATACTGTCCATACCCATTACTAATTAAAGGCTCGGCGCATTTGCGCAGCTCTTCTTCATCGATATAGCCCATGCGGTAGGCGATCTCTTCCACGCAGGAGATCATCATGCCCTGCCGATCTTCCACCGCCTGCACAAACATCGAAGCCTGCAGCAGGGACTCATGCGTACCGGCATCCAGCCAGGCAACTCCCCGCCCCAGTACCTTAACAGCAAGTTCACCATCCCCCAGGTAGCGTTTATTGATATCCGTAATTTCAATCTCGCCTCGCGGTGAGGGTGCGAGTTCTTCAGCGTAGCGAACCACGCGGTTATCGTAGAAGTAGATTCCAGGCACGGCGTAATTGGAGCGCGGCTTAAGTGGCTTTTCTTCCAGGCTAATGGCTTTGCCGCTCTCATCAAATTCCACCACACCGTAACGCTCGGGGTCCCTGACCGGGTAAGCAAACACAACCGCCCCTGAATCCTGCCCGGCAGCACTGCGCAAAACCTGCGGCAGCCCATGCCCAAAGAAGATATTGTCGCCCAAAATCAGGCAAACCTGATCGTCTCCGATGAATTCTTTGCCAACCAGGAAGGCATCTGCCAGCCCACGGGGAACCGACTGTACGGCATATTGGAAGTGCATTCCAAGCCTGCTTCCATCGCCCAATAAGCGCTGATACTGATCGCTGTCTTCGGGCGTCGTGATGATTAAAACATCCCGAATACCCGCCAGCATCAGCATCGAGAGCGGATAATAGATCATTGGTTTGTCATAAACCGGCAGTAATTGCTTGCTGATCGCCATGGTCAGCGGGTAGAGCCTGGTGCCTTTTCCGCCTGCGAGGATGATGCCTTTCATGTCTACGCCTTTCTGCCCGAATAGTTCTTTTGGAGCCAGCTATCGTAATCTGACTGTTTCGTGATTGCCTCAATCCATGCGGGGTTATCCAAATACCATTTTACCGTGTCCACCAAACCCTGGCGCAAGTCGTGGCTGGGCTTCCAGCCAAGTTCATGCTCGATCTTGGCGATATTGATGTCGTAACGGCGGTCGTGCCCCGGGCGGTCAGCAACGTAGGTGATCAGCTGATTGTGTGGCGCATAGACAGAATCTGGCTGCAACTCATCAAGGATGTCGCAGATGGTATTGACGATTTCAATATTGGGAGGTTGATTATCGCCGCCCACGCAATAAGTCTCGCCTGTACGTCCATTCCTAACGATGCGCAGGATTGCCTCGCAGTGGTCATCCACGTAGAGCCAGTCGCGGATCTGCATGCCGTCACCATAAACCGGCAGTGGTTTGCCATTCAGCGCGTTCAGTATCATCAGCGGGATCAGTTTCTCGGGGAACTGGCGTGGCCCATAATTGTTGGAGCAGTTGCTGATGCTGATGGGTAGACCAAAAGTTGTGTGATAAGCGCGCACGAAGTGGTCGCTGGAGGCTTTTGCGGCGGCGTAAGGCGAACGCGGCGCATAGGGCGTTTCTTCTTCGAAAGGCGGATCCTCGCGGGTGAGGGTGCCAAAAACTTCATCGGTGGAAACGTGATGGAAGCGGATTTCTTCGATCGGAACAATCTTATCAACTATCCAGGCACGCCGGGCAGCTTCGAGCAGGGTGTAGGTGCCAACCACGTTGGTGTCAACGAAGACACCCGGGTTGAGGATGGAACGATCCACGTGCGATTCAGCGGCAAAATTGATGACTGTGTCAATTTTATGCTCACTGAAAAGCTGGTCCAGTAATTGGCGATCAGTGATGCTGCCGTGCACAAACAGGTGCTGTTCAGGGTTTGGGAGGTCTTTGAGGTTTTCCAGGCTGCCGGCGTAAGTCAGCGCGTCGAGGTTGACGATTTTTACGTCCTGGTCCTGCTGCAGCAAGTAGTGAATGAAGTTTGAGCCGATAAAGCCCGCCCCTCCGGTAACCAGCAAATTTTTCATTCTCACTCCTTGATCGTATTTTCTGCCAACCAGCCAACTGGAAAAACTTCGGCCTCAGCCAATGTTGGCGCGGTTGCATCTTTGTTCGAAAGTGTGGGCAGCGTGCCTTCCACCAATGGCCATTCGATTCCAATTGCCGGGTCATTCCAAAGCAGTCCACGTTCCCATTCCGGGGCGTAATAATCAGTGGTTTTATAAAAGAATTCAGCCCATTCACTCATCACGTAGTATCCATGCGCAAAACCAGGTGGAATCCAAAGCAAATGGCGGTTTTCGGCGCTCAGAACCGCCCCAACCCATTTTCCAAAAGTTGGGGAGCCCTTGCGGAGGTCCACAGCAACGTCGAAGACCTGGCCAATGACCACCCTGACCAGCTTACCCTGCGTTTGGTGAAGTTGATAATGTAATCCGCGCAGGATGCCCTGGCTGGAACCGGAATGATTGTCCTGCACGAATTCCTGATGCCCGCAAAAGGCATCGAATTCTGACTGACGGAAAGTCTCCAGGAAAAATCCGCGATGATCACCAAAAACCTGGGGCTTCATTAAGACGACTTCCGGAATAGCAGTGCGGATGTATTCCATTACAAATTTTCTCCCCGATACGCTGCAATCACTTCGTGCGGCTCACCGATTTTTTGAGTCTTTCCGTGGTCGATCCAGGCAATGCGGTTACACATGCCCTCAAGCATGTCCAGTGCGTGCGAGACCATCAACACAGTAGCGCCAGCCTGCTGAAAATTCTTCATGCGCAGGTTGCACTTGCGTTGGAAGGCTTCATCCCCTACGCTCAGGATCTCATCCAAAATCAGGATCTCTGGCATATGAGCCGTCGCGACAGCAAAACCGAGTCTGGCAAACATCCCTGATGAGTAGGTGCGAACGGGTGAATTGATGAATTGCTCCAATTCTGAAAACTCGACAATTTCGTCAAAAACCGCTTCCATCTCCGACCGGCTGTAGCCGAGCAAAGCTCCGTTGAGGAAAACGTTCTCCCGACCCGATAGTTCGGGGTGAAACCCCGCGCCAAGTTCAAGCAGGGGAGCAATCTTGCCATAAACCACCACTCTGCCCTTGGTTGGCTTCAGCACTTTGGAAATCACTTTTAGCATGGTGCTTTTGCCGGCACCGTTATTGCCAATCAATCCAAATACCTCACCCCTGTTGACTTGCAGGCTGATATCGGTCAGTGCCCAGAATTTGTTTATTTTGATCTTGCGCTGCAGCTTGCGGATGGCATACTCTTTGAAGGTGCCAATCCGTTCTGAAGGCAAACGATAGCTCACCGAGACATTTTCAAGTTGAATGATCGGTTCAGGGGTCGCTACCTGGATGTTCTCTTCTTTTACCTCAGACACGGTAGGCATACTCCTCCGTCTTTGAAGTGAAATAGATCCAGCCAACCAGCAACATGCCAACCGCCCAGGCAAAAGCCGGCAGAAACTCCTGCCAGGATGGAATTCGCCCCTCAAAAATGGGCAGGCGGAACATTTTAACCATCCAATACATGGGGTTGATTTTGTAGAAAGGCATCCATTTCGCGGAAATCAAGCTCTCAGGGTAGATGATAGGCGTCAGGTACATCCAGGCAGTCAGCAAAACCTGGTACATTTCCGCAACATCGGGGAAAAATACAGCCAGCGACGAGATAAATAAGCCAAAGCCAAGCGTGAAGGCGGTCAGCAGCAAAATTGAGACTGGCAAAAAGAGCATGGATGAATAAAAAGGAGCACCATCCACCAGCATGACGATCACAAGCGGCACAAGTGAGAGTACAAGGTTGACCAGTGCAGTTCCGATCGCCGAAACGCCAAACACGCTGCTGGGAATATAGATGCGTTTGAGCAGACTGCCTCCCCAAACCAGACCGCTAATGGCGGCATTTGACCCCTGTGAGAAAAAGTTCCACACCAGCAAACCGCTTAATATGTAAACGGGGTAGTGCGGCACTTCTGATTTGAAAAAATTTGAGAAGACAAAGGTCAGGATCAGCATGGTGCCCAAGGGGTTGAGCATCGTCCAGGCCACACCCAGCACCGAGCGTTTGTAACGCGTCAGGATATCACGGCGAATTAATTGCCCGAGCAGATAGCGATATTTTCCCAATTCTTTCAATTCGGAAATAGCGGATACCCGGTAGCTTGCGGAGTCGTAGACAGGTTTTGAGGTACTGGCCAATTGTGTCACCTTTTATGCGTCAGACAGTTTTTAATCTTACCATAGGAAAGGCTTGGCCATGCCCGTCGCTCGGTTAACCGTGGCTGTGAGCGAGAGGCTTTGCGACAATGTGGGCACAAAGAGAACTGGCAGTTTGCAAAGGAACTCTTCATACCAATGTTAAAAATAAAAGCCAGCAGGACTGGCTTTTACACAGGCAAATTCCAGTGTTTCAGATTTCGCGGTTACGGTCCGGTTACCACCGGGTGCCCCTGGGCTTGCCAGGTGCTCATGCCGCCAGCCATGCTGGTCACGCTGGTAAAACCGGATCTCAAGAGCAAGTCGCGCCCCACAGCACTGCGATTGCCAGACCGACAGACTACAACGATGTTCTGCCCTTTAGGAATTTCAGATAACCTGGCGGTCAGCTCTCCCAGTGGGATCAGAGTGGCATAGGGAATATGAACCTCTGCCCATTCGCTGGGTTCGCGCACATCCAGAAAAAACCAATCTTCTGGATCAAATTGAGCCGCTTCGGCAACGCTGATCTCTGCTGGCAAATTGTTGACGACAGGCTGTTTTTGATCCGCGTTTTGAATTAGGAGAAAACCCCCAACAAATACCACCGCCACAACCAGGACCCAAGCCCACACAGGCAAAGGCTGTTTTGACTTTTTTGCGGATTTATTTTTTGGTTTGCTTGCTGTGCCAGTGCTCTTGGGATGCCTGGATTTATTGGATTTTGCCATATTCTTTGATCCTGTCAGTTTCGTAAGCGGAATTATACAGACCTATCATCCCCTTTTTCAAATGCTTGCATATAGCTTACCTAAACTATAATATGGATAACCAGGGAAAAAATGATGAGCAAACCCTTCTTTTCGATTTTGATTTTATTCTGGCAGAGTGAACAATATTTGCAGCGCTGCATGCGATCTCTGCAGGCGCAATCTTTTCAGGATTTTGAAGTGATTCTGCTGAATAACGGCGCCAGCCAAGCGCCAGACCCTGAAATTTTGGCAACTTTCCTGAACCTTGCGTTAAAGCAAATTTCTTCCGAAACCAACCTGGGTTTTGCCGGCGGAAATAACCTAGCTGCCAGATCGGCTTCTGGGGAGTACCTGGTGCTTTTGAACAATGATGCCTTCCCTGAGCCCGATTGGCTCGCTACCCTCCACCAGGCAGCGCTGACCCACCCCGGGCACTGCTTTGCCTCGCGCCTTTTACAAGCAGACAATCCCGCTTTGCTTGATGGCGAATGGAATGTTTACCATGCCAGCGGGCTGGCGTGGCGTAAAAACCACAACCAACCCACCGCCAATAGCACAACTGAACTCCGCCTGGTGATGAGCGCCTGCGCGGCAGCCTCAGCATACCCACGCAGTGCCTTCGAGCAGGTGGGTGGGTTTGATGAAGACTTCTTCGCCTACATGGAAGACCTCGACCTCGATATGCGCCTGCAGCTGGCTGGGTATCCTTTTCTCTACCTGCCTCAGGCCACCGTCAGGCACGTCGGCTCTGGCAGCACTGGCTACCGCAGTGACTTTGCCACCTATTACGGTCAGCGCAATTTGATCTGGGCATTTGTAAAGAACATGCCGGGGTTCCTTTTTTACCTGCTATTACCCGCCCACATTTTCTTTAACCTGCTTTACCTTGTCGCGGGGCTTTTTATGCCATCCGGCAAAGCGCTCTTCAGAGCCAAAAGGGATGCCCTGAGAGGGCTTTCAGCCATGCTCAAAAAACGCGATGCTATCCAATCTCAACGCAAGATCACGCCAATACAGTTTGCTAAATTAATGGATTGGAATCCATTCTCCCCGCTGGTCAAAATTCTCGCGCGTAAGGCTTCTTCAAAGGATCGCCAAGACTGACATTTCGATGTGAGGTTAACCAGTTCGTTCAGACCTGTGGGGGAGGCTAATCCTCCGTAGAGATGTCCTCAGAATTTTCCTCTTGAATCGTTTGCGATTCCTCAACTTGCTGCAATGACCGCAATGCAACTTCAAGGTTGAGCGGCACGTTGATTAACTTTAGGAGCTCATCCCAAAGATGTTCCTCCTCTGCTTTCCCCCACATCCCGAGAAAACGCTGATAATCCCCCTTGCGCTTTTCAGAGCGATTCACGCGGAAAGCCTCCAGACCAGGCAGGAGTCGCCTGAGAGGGCGGGTGTTGCCGAAGTAGATGCTTATCCGCTCCTCTTCTTCCCGGATGAAACGGGGAATCATTTCAACCCATACATCCGCGTCATGAATATCCCCCAGAACATCTTGAAATTTCCGGGTTTGATTGATGAACGGCTTCAAACTTGCGCCATACAGGTCAGCAAATGCCTCCATGGTATAGCGCAAACGTTTGGCGCTGATGCGCATGTTGTGGAGTTCAGTCACATTGCGTTCATCCTGGATATATTTAGCATGATCCATTAATTCATTTAATCGGGCGTTTATGCCGCTAAATGCAAGCTCGTAAAGGGCGGGGGAAAAGAGATAGACTCCATCCGACGACTCCCGAAAAGGCGCTGCCCATTTGGCAAGATTCACCAAAGTATCATCAGCCTTGAGGGTCTGGATGGCAGCTAACACGCCTTTTTGCGCTTCTGCCCGCTGCTGCCGGAGGCGCAGCTGAAGCCGGCGCAGACCTGGCGCCAGTTTGGGGTCGGTAAATTCAGGCACAACCCCCTCAAGTACCGCCAGCTGCACGTCCAGATCCCGGGCAGCCCCAAGAGAGCGGGTTACATCCCGCACGTCCCGGGAGTAGCCCCTGAATTCTTTCCTTGAAAAACAACCCTCAAAAATTGCCAGCGCGCTGCGCAGCCGCCGCGATGCCACACGCATGCGATGAATGTATTCGATATCCCTGGCTTCAAGCACGCCTTCAATCTCAGCATGCATTGCCAAAACGTGCGTGTTGATGATCTTTGCTCCATAGACGCAAACAGCCTCGGATCGGAATTTGCTCATCACTTCTCCTTAAAATACTTACCCCAGGCATGCTGGGGTAAGTTTCTGTCTCTACTTGGGTTTGTTTCCTTTAGTCAGGCGGTTATATAGCAGGTCGAGAATAGGCTTTTTCAAGTCCTCAAAGATCGTGTCGGGGTCCTGATCAGCATTAATGGTCATGAAGTTATATTCTTCCGACATGATATCAAACTGTTCAAGGATCAAGCCCTGATACTGCACGAAGCTGTCATAGAAGTTATCCGCAATATGCAGGTCCATCCCGGATTCCCAATAGTTCAGCCCACGCCCATGTATCAGACGGGTAACCAGGGAAGGGACGCTGGCTTTCATATAGAGGATTAGATCGGGCTTGAGTGCCATGCCGTACAATTGCTTTGACCAAACACGGTTGATGCCCCGCAAGCTGTCACGAGCCACAACAGAGTAGAAATAACGATCTGAAAGCACCACGAAACCCGCCTGCAAAGCAGGGATAATCTGATTTTCAAGGCGGTCTGCAAAGTCAGCAGCATAGAAGAGGCTCATCGTGATCGGACCAAGCGTATGTCCGTTTTTGGCAGCCTCAAGCCCGGACGCGGTTAATTCAGAGCGCGTCAGGCCAGTATCTGAAACGGCATAACCTTCCTCCTCGAGCCATCTGCGCAATTTTTTAACCTGGGTTGAACGCCCAACGCCGTCAGTGCCCTCGAGCACAATCAACTTGCCAGAGAGCTTGCCAAAATCGCGGTAGGGAAAGCCAGCTCCATAGAAGGTTGCCTTGTTCATTTTGAACCTCCTTTTTTGGATTTCTTCGCCTGGATGTTAGTCACTGAAATGGGTGTCTTATTGGGATTAGGCAGCCCCTCAAAACCTACAAGGATTTTCTTGATGATTGCTCGCACTTTTTTCTGCTGATCCTTGACGGACTTGGTGCCATCAATCATGGTCAGACCAAACTCATCCACCATTTTGTCGTATTCATTCAGGATCTTGCCCTGGAAGAGCTCAAAACTCTCGTTGATATTCTCAGACAGTCCCAGATCCATGCCTGCCTCATAGTACTTCAGGCTGGCCCTTGCGCCGGTGATGCGCCCCACAGCAACATCCAGCGGTACGCGGAAATATAAGGCCGCGTCAGGCATAATGGCAAATGAATACATGCTGCGAACCCAGTCCGGATCAACGCCGCGGGCAACATCACGCGCAAAAGCTGTAAAAGCATAGCGGTCCGCCAACACGATGACGCCTGCCTTGAGCAGGGGATAGATACTGTTCTCCCATCGATCCGCAAAATCTGTGCAGTGCAGAATGCTGAAGGTAGTGGGGGTGAAGGATTGAGCCTTTTTTGCGGCTTTGGTGGTGCTCTTCACCAGCGCGGAGCTGTTCCATTCACTGAAGTAAGCCGAATAGCCGGCGCTCAAAAGCCACTTGTAAAGCAGGTCGATCTGCGTGGACTTCCCGGAACCGTCAATTCCTTCCACGACAATCAGTTTTCCTTTGGTGTCGTTTTTTCTTAACACAAGCTGTACCTCCTATACTCTTACGCCTGGCACTGATGAACACATCCTCCCAAAGGGAGAGATAGTAAGATTATAGTTTACTCTGCTGTTTTTCGCGATGCTGCGTATATAAAACACGCACCTGCTGGCGCGTATCTTAGCTCAAAAAATGTGTTTTATTTAGTCATCTCTGTCTTCATCATCCGAGGAGTCCAACTCCAGCAGTTCACCTGATACGATGAAAACAATGCGCTCACAAATGTTCGTGACACGGTCAGCCGTGCGTTCAAGGTTATGGATGACCCAGAGGATCTGGTTGGTATGGTCGATGGTCTCTGGATTTTTGATCATATTCTGAACGATCTTGCGGTAGATGGTGATGTACAGTTCGTCCACCTCGTCGTCTTCTTTGGGGATGGCATAGGCAGCCGCAAGGTCTTCAGAAACAAAAGCGCCCAAGGCACGATGGAGCATGGAGGTGGCCTTGTCTGCCATGGTTGAAATTTCACGGATGGGAATGGGTGTTTCGTCATCCGCCAGGCGTGCTGCTACCTTGGCAATACCCTTGGCGTAATCGCCAATGCGTTCCAGCTCTGTAATAATTTCAAGCATGGCTGCCAACACACGGAGGTCCCGCGCCAGTGGGGACTGTGTGGCAAGAATGATCAAGATATGGTTCTCAATAGCAAAATGTTTGTCGTTAATTTTCTGGTCTTCAGCATAGATGGCTTTTGCGGCAACAACATCCCGTCGGCGCAAAGCATCAACAGAGTTCAGGATGGCCTGTTCAGCCAGGCTTCCCAAAAGCAGCATTTCATCCTGAACGAGTTTAATTTCCTGGTCTAAGGTAAAACGAGACATAATGCCTCCAAAGCTAACTGAGATGATAAAAGATTATATAGCAACTTGCCCCTCAATTTCATCATAAGGGATGCACAAAACAGCAGCTGTTGACATGATTTACTATAACATGCGCCGTTGCCTTGCAAGGCAGGATTTGGTTAAAGTCTCTTTGCAAGTCTGTAAAGGGGCGGTTAATTCTGGTTATCACGATACACCACAGGAATTGAAAAGAAAAAGCTGGCACCGGAATTTTCAAAGCTCTCAGCCCAGATCTTCCCGCCATGGGCTTCGACAATATGCCTGCAAATCGAAAGACCCAATCCCGTTCCACCTCCAGCTCTTGCCCGGTCAGCCTTGTAAAAGCGTTCAAAGATACGGGTGATATCCTTCTGCGCAATGCCAACACCGTTGTCGCTGACTTTGAAGACTACCATTTGCCCATCCTGAAAGGCAGTGACATCGATTCTTCCCCCATTGGGAGTAAATTTGATGGCATTATGAATCAGGTTGATGAAAACCTGCGAAATTCGTTCCGGGTCAGCAAAGACCAACGGCAGGCCATCCGGGCAATCGTAGCTAAGAGTGACTCCCACCCGTTCTGCCTGTAAAATCATGCGGTCAGCGGGTTTTTGAATCAAGGCACAGGGCTCAATGTGTTGAAAATCAAAGTTGGAACGTCCTGCTTCGATGCGGGAAAGTTCAAGTAGTTCATTGACCATCTGGGTGAGATTATCCACCTCACTATCCATTCGCAAAACAAAGTTGCGGGCGACGACAGAATCTTCCAACGCGCCATCCAGCAGAGTCTCACTGATAGCTTTCAAGCCTGCCATCGGGGTACGGAGTTCGTGAGAGATGTTCGAGACAAAGTCGCGCCGGATGGTTTCAAGACGATGAGTTTGGGTCAGGTCCTGGAAGAGCAACATGGAGCGCCCGGGCAATTCTTCCCCCAGGGGAATACCAACCACTTGCAGATACTTGTGCAGCGAACCCATTTCCATGGTGATCGTTTTTGCGGGACCGTTGCGCGTTTCTTCCCAAAGCTCCACCAAGCGATGATGGCGCATCACCTCTACGATGGAACGCCCCAAAGTATCCTTTCCATTGACCATGAAAAGTTTTTCAGCCTCTTTATTTAGCAATTGCACTCTACCGCTGCTGTCAGCAATGACAACACCGTCGGTCATTTGCCCCAACACTGCCGAAAGCATGGCTCGTTCTTTGGAAAGTTCGGCTATCTGGTCCTCAATTTGGAGGGCAGCTCTATGGAGCGCTTCATACAATTCGCGCATCTCAAGCAGCGAATTTCGCATTGGGGAAACATTGATTTCCTGATATTTGCCTTCACCAAGCTCTTTGGCTGCTTCAGTGAGAGTCTTCAGATCATCAACATAGCGATTGGTGTAAATGAGACTGATACTCAAACAGGCGATTAAGCCAGCTAATGAAATGAGAAAGGCTGCATTGTGAACAAAGGAAAGATCTACCGGTGCCCCAGTGGTGAGAGATTTTTGATAAGCAACGTTTTCAAGCAGTGGTAAGGCTATCAGCCAGATTACCAGTGTCAGCACCAGTGTCAGGATGAAAGGCCAGGCGATGCGCGAATGAATGCGCATTTTCATGATCAGTTTTACCCTTCGAAGCGATAACCTGCCCCACGGACCGTGATGATTCTCTGCGGAGTCTCCGGGACAGTTTCAATTTTTTCACGCAGCCAGCGAATGTGCACGTCTACCGAGCGCGAGTCGCCCACATATCCCCAACCCCAGACACGTTCAAGAATCAGTTCGCGGGTAAGGACTCGACCTTTATGCTGCCCCATGAAGGTCAGCAGTTCAAATTCCTTGGGCTTACACGGCAAGACTTTCCCATCCAGGCGAACTTCCCGCCGGCTGAGGTCAATCTCCAGATTCCCAAAAACCAGGGTCTTGGGTTGGCCGGCTTCCTGTGCCGCGCTGCCAACTTCCTCCCGGATCAGACGCACACGCCGTAGGAGCGCTTTCACCCGTGCTATCAGCTCGCGCATGCTGAAGGGCTTGGGCAGGTAATCATCGGCGCCAACTTCAAGCCCAACCACGCGGTCAATTTCATCATCGCGGGCAGTCAGCATTAAGACGGGTGTGTTGGATTCCTGACGCAGTGTGCGACAGATTTCGAAGCCATCCATCCCTGGAAGCATCACATCCAGAATGACCAGATCCGGTTTGGATTTCCTGAAAAGTTCAAGCGCGGCAATTCCATCCCCAGCCACTTCAACCAGGTAACCTTCTTTTTTGAGATTGTAAGTTAAGGTTTCCTGCAGGGAAATCTCATCGTCTACAACTAATATTTTTTCAGCCATATAGCCTCCACTGCATTAAACAAAAAGAAACTGTGTTTAACTTGTTAACAATTGTATCCCAAAGCCAATCAACCTTATATCCTTGTGCAAGCGATAACCCAATCTTTACCCTTTTTTAATAATTTAAACCACAAATCCGGCTGTTTTTTTACCAGTCCTTACAAGGCCGAGCCTCACTTTGGGGAAATGGTAAAATCAAAGCACTTTAAGGAACAAAAAGAACAATATGAGTAAAGATATTCTCAGCGCAAAAGCAGATTTTCCTATTTTGAAACAAAGCGTTAACGACCAGCCGCTGGTCTACCTCGATAACGCCGCCACCACGCAAAAACCGCAGGTGGTGATCGACGTGCTTGTCGATTATTACACCCGGCTGAATGCCAATATACATCGCGGCAATCACTCCCTGGCAGTGCAGGCTACCGAGGCCTACGAGGGAGCCAGGCGCAAAGTGGCAGGCTATCTCAACGCGGAACGCAACCACGAAGTGATTTTCACCCGCGGCACGACCGAGTCGATCAATCTGCTGGCATACACCTACGGCGATAAGTTTGTGCAGGCTGGCGATGAGGTCATTGTCACGCAACTTGAGCACCACAGCAACTACGTTCCCTGGCAGCAGATGTGCCTGAGGCGCGGCGCAATCTTTCGGGTTTTGCCCCTGACCGATCGCGGCGAGCTCGACCTGGCGCTCTTCGAGCGCATGCTCAATGCAAAAACCCGCCTGGTGGCAGTCAACCAGGTCTCCAATTCGCTTGGCACTGTCAATCCCGTGGCCGAAATCATCCGCCTGGCCCATGCTTATGAGGTTCCCGTGTTGGTGGACGCCGCCCAATCGGTGCAGCATCTTGCGCACGACGTGCGGAGTCTTGATGCTGATTTTTATGTCTTTTCTGGTCATAAAATGTACGGACCAATGGGAATTGGCATCTTCTACGGCAAGGAAAAATGGCTGGAAGCACTGCCGCCCTTCCTCAGCGGCGGCGAGATGATTGAAACCGTCACCCCTGAAAAGGTGACCTTCAACGTTTTGCCCTTTAAATTTGAAGCCGGCACGCCCAGTGTGGCGCAGGCCATTGGGCTGGGCGCTGCGGTGGATTACCTGCAGCAGTTTGATCAACTTGAATTACAAAAATACGAAGAGGATCTGCTTGCTTACGGATTCAGCCTCCTGGCAGAGATCCCCGACCTGGTTATTTATGGCTCTCCGGCGCATCGCTCGGGCGTTTTGCCCTTCAATGTGAACGGCATCCAACATTATGACATGGGAGTCCTGCTGGACTCGATGGGCATCGCCGTACGTACTGGCCAGCACTGCACCCAGCCAATCATGGACGCATTGCACATCAACGGCACAGTGCGGGCTTCGCTGGCCCTTTATAACAACCGGGAAGACCTTGATAAACTGGCATCCGGCATCAGGCGCGTGATAAAAATGCTTAAGAGGTGAGTATGCCGGGTATCCAGGAAATTCAAAAAGACCTCAGCGATGACTTTTCCCTGCTGGTTAATTGGGAAGAAAAATACGAATATCTGATCGAAATGGGCATGGACATGCCCGCGATGAAGCCACAAAATAAGGTGGACAAAAACCTGGTGAAAGGTTGCCAGTCAAGCGTCTGGTTTGATGTTCAGTGCTGTGATGGCATCATGGTTTTTGAGGCTGACAGCGATTCACTGGTGGTAAAGGGCATGGTGGCAATGCTTCACAAGTTACTTAATAACCAACCTGCCAAAGACGTGCTCGAGACGGAATTGAGCGTGTTCGAGGAGCTCGGTCTCTGGCGCCATATTTCCTCACAACGCAGCAATGGTCTCACCGCCATGGTGGCGCACCTCAAAGCCGCAGCCGTGGATTGCCTGGCAAAAGAAGACTGATCGGAAACAAAATGGCACTCAGCTACCGCATGCTTCAAATTGGTGGTCAGCCAGCTGGCTTGCTCGGGCTGGAAGAGTTGTTTTCTGCTTTGTACGAAGAGGGATTGACCCCAAGCCAAGCGGAAATCCAGGAACGCCTGATAAACGGTGTGAGGCAGAACAACTTCATCCCCAAACCAGCCGCGCAGGATTACACCAACGCGCTAACGCTGGAATATCAGCGCTACTATCAACGCCGCCGAACTGGCAAAGCCATCGTGGCGCGTAACTACGGCACCTGGCGCGGTTACCCGCGCGAGCAGATCCCCTGGTTTCCTACCATTTCAGATGTCTTGTGTAATGACTGCGGCGCCTGCCTGGACTTGTGCGCGCGGGAGGTTTACGAGCGCGATGAGGATGGGAAGATCTGGGTGGCAGAGCCGTTTTTGTGCATGGTGGGCTGCTGCTTCTGCAAAAGCGTTTGCGAGCCAAAAGCAATCATGATGCCCGGCCAGGAACTGCTCAAGAATTAT
Source organism: Anaerolineaceae bacterium UBA6105 (assembly GCA_002423495.1). Taxonomy (GTDB): domain Bacteria; phylum Chloroflexota; class Anaerolineae; order Anaerolineales; family Anaerolineaceae; genus Mesolinea. The sequence goes on from DIWN01000038.1 coordinate 31,260, forward strand.
CCTGAGAAGATGAGATAAGCAGAGTCTTTTTCTGATCGCACCGGCGTCCTTTCTGATCGTACCGGCGTCCTCGCCGTGTACGGAATTTGACCGCCACCACGATCGTACCGGCGTCTTCGCCGTGTACGGGGGTTGACCGCAAGGTCTCCACGGCTACTTGCAAGTAAGATGAAGCCTACGGCTAGTTTGTGTGCGCGGTCTGGAGACCGGCACAATCAAGATTCATGATCGTACCGGCGTCCTTCTTGATCGTACCGACGTCCCCGCCGAGTACGGAATTTGACCGCCACCACGATCGTACCGGCGTCCTCGCCGAGTACGGGATGTGATCGTAAGGTCCCCACAGGTTCTTTCCACAAAATGATGAAGCCTTCGGCTAGTTCCTGTGCGCGGTCTGGAGACCGGCACAATCAAGATTCATGATCGTACCGGCGTCCCCGCCGAGTACGGGATTTGACCGTAAGGTCTCCACTTTTTTTTTTTGAAATTGAAGCCTGCGGCTAATTCGTGTGCACGGTCAGGAGACCGGCACAATCAAGGTGTCTGATCATACCGGCGTCCTTCCTGATCATACCGGCGTCCTCGCCGTGTACGGGATTTGACCGTAAGGTCTCCTCAGTTTCTTGTGGAAAAAAGCAGCATCCGGCTATTTCATGTGCTCGGTCAGGAGACCGGTACAATCGGTCTGGTCGCGTGCGCGGTCTGGAGACCGGCACAATCGGGGAATGATTAATTATTCTACACTTTCACTGCCAGGCTTGCGGCAAAAAGACTGGTGTAATTCCCCAGGTGGTTCCCCGGATCGTTGTCCTCGTAGAAATCCTTGAGAAGAAAGCCAGCCTTGAGCTGACCTCCAATTTGCGCTTCGAGTGTGTGACTGAACTGATAACCCGTATCCATTGATAATTCCGCGCTGTTTTCCACTTCCACTCTGCCGTTATAGGGCAGCTTGTGGCGCACAATCAATTGGGACTCGCGGTTATCGAGCGCCTCATCCTCAAACATATACAATACCGGATTGGTCCATCCTGCCATAAATACCCCACCGTGCCGCAGCACGCGGTAGCACTCATTCCAGGTTGGCTGCAAGTCCTCGATATAGCAATTCGAGACCGGGTGAATGATCATATCAAAGCTCTCGCCTTTGAACGGAAAGGGCTGGGTCATATCGGCTTGCAGTGCCATCAGAGGGTAATTCTCGCGTTCTGCCACCATCCTTTCGGCCTGCAATTGACGCATGGAGTTATCCAAGATGGTCACGCTGTAGCCGTGGGCGGCCATCACAGGACCCTGCTGCCCACCACCGCTCGCCAATCCCAACACATCCTTACCCACCCCTTCAAACCAGCTGAGGGGAACCTTCTTCGTGGGAGTGAGAACGAATTCGATCGGATTGTTTTTGGCTTGCTGGAACTGTTCGGGGGTCAGGGGGATTGACCAGGTATTGTGTTCTTCGCTCCAGGCATCCCACATACGGGAGTTGTAGGCAATGTAATCCTGCATAACCATATCCTCTCTGACTCAATCTACTTTTTCGCCCAACGCGATCAGTTCCTCTTGCGCCACCCACCAGTCCGGATGCCAGAACAACGCCTGTTTGAAGCTTTCAATTGCCTCATCGCGAAAACCCAGTTTGACTTCGGCACGACCTTTCCAGACCCATGTTTCGGGGATGGCATCTTCGGGCGTTTTATCGAGGGTTTGCTTGGTCAGGGTATACAGATCCTGGTAGCGCTGCAAATAGTAATAGGCGTAATAGGGACCGGTCTGATACCAGAGCATGCGCCACGGGCGTTCTTCTTCCTTGAGAGTCGCGTAAATGCGGAAAGCCTCATCATAAGACTCTCCCGCGCACAGGTAATCGTTGAGTTCCACGCAAATTGAACCGCGGCTGTACCAGACAAAGAAGCGGTCCACTCCCTCACGCTCATAGAGCTGGCTGCTGACCAGGCCAAGCGTGTATTCCTTGTTATATTGAGCATCCATCTGAGCACCCAGGATGTCATAAACTTCCTGCTGGCGTTCATAGGGGAAGATGACCAGGTAGATGCGATCAAATTGCTCCCAATAACGGGTGATCTCGTCGTAGCTCATTTTGATCATACCCAGGTAGGTGTCGGGAATGGTCACTTCCTGAAGCTTGTCGTCATAGCCAACAATCAACCCGTAGTGCCCCATCCAGCCTTCGTGTCGGTCATCATAACCACGCTCAATGATCACCGGGAAGCCGGAAGCAACCAAGCGTTTCACCAGTTCGAGGTCTCCGCCATAGCGAACAATGCCATTGAGTTCTGTTTGTTCCTGCACATACCCGAGCATCTCATAGGGCATGACATTGCGATCCTTGATAAAAGGTTTAAGCACTTCTTCAGTAGTTTTCTGTGTACCTTCCCATCCCCAGAAGCGCAAAGCCATCGCCAGGTTGGTTGGACCACAATTATTGAAGCCCTGGTATTCCGGCTCGATGCCTTCGATCATTGCCGAAGCAGGCAGCGGTGGAAGCGGCGTGGGCACAAGTGTTGCTGTTGGGGTAATGGTAGGGGTGGATGTAAACGCAGCTGTGGGCTCGACAGTTGGCGTGTAAGTGGGTTGCGGAGTGACCGTAACGGTAGGTGCCATGGCAGTTAGCGTGGCAAAAACACTGGCATCCAGGGTACCTCGCTGACTGGGCTCAAAGACTTCCGCAGCCGGCGGTTTGAAGAAATAGTAGATCCTGGCTCGCGCGCTTGCAAGATAGAAGTAGGCGCGGTCGTGAATGGCAGGAATCTGATAGAGACCTGCAAGCACAAGAAACCCAACCACTATGAGTGCAAGGTACATCCATGGTTTACGCCAGGCAGAGTTTGGTTTCAGACGCTGGCGAAGAGTTTGTTTAGCGTTCTTTCTCATAACTAATTGGCATTATAACAGTGCAAAAATTTTCCGATTTTTGCTCAGGGCTGCACGCCAAGCTCAGCCAAGCCCTCGAGAGGTAAAGCCCAATCAGGGTGATACTCGAGTGCTTTACGGTAATAAGAGATGGCATCATCGGTCATTTGCAAGGCTGCTGCCGCACGCCCAGCCCAATACCAACTTTCGGGCAGTTCCTTATTCAGGCTGTTGTTGATGGTCTGCATGGCAATATTCAAGCTATCCTGGTAGCGCCCGGTGTAATAGTAGGCTGGATAAACGCCCACCTGGTACCAGGTGATGCGCCAGGGACGCTCGCCAGGGGAAAGTTGGGAATAAACCGCAAACGCCTGGTCATACGCCAGCGCGGCTTCGATATAGTTCTGCATTTCAACTAAAATACTGCCCCGCGAGTACCAGGAAAAGAACAGTTCGCGCCCGCTTAACTCCTGGATGCGTGCAGTGACCTGATTGAGCGCGTTTTGCAAATTCACGTCAGGATCTGCATCCGGTCCGAGCAGCGCCAACACCTCAGCCTCACGCTCAGGTGGGTAGACGACCAGGTAAATGCCGTCAAAATGCGTCCAGTCGAGCATCAGATCATCATAACTGAGGCTCATGACCCCCAAAAGCGTATCCGGAATGCGGACCGTCTGCCTGGCGTCATCGTAGGCGGTCACAATACTGTAGTGCCCCATCCAGCCATCATCAGGATCCGTGTGACCGCGTTCCAGTAGAACGGGGTAACCGTGAGCAAGCAGGCGTTTGACGGTATCGACCGTGCCGCCGTAACGGATCAAGGCGGCCAGGTTCGTCTCCTCCATTACAAAATCGCGCATTTCGCTGAGCATCACGTTGCGGTCATCCGCATGGGTTCTAAGACCGGCTCTGGTCACAGCCTGGGTAGTCGGCCAGCCCCAGAAGTTGAGGTTCATCGAGAGATTGGCGGGTCCGCAGTTATTGAAGGTTTGGTATTCCAGCCCCATGCCATCCAACTCAAAAGCAGCGGGAACTGGAACGAGAGTGGGAGAAGGTTCGGGCGTAGCAGTTGGCTGCGCGGGGTCGCCTCCTGGCGCCGGGGTTTGCTCCGGCACGGGCGTCTGAGTGGGTGCCATAATCGTAAGTGTGGCCAGCACGCTCGCGTCGAGCGTGCCCTGTTGGGATGGACCGAAAACATTTTCGGTTGGCGGATTGAAGCGATAGTAGATGCTTGAATACAGGTTAAGCACGCGTATTTCCACGGCTGGAATTTGCATCGCGATAAATCCCAGCAAACTCAAAATTACAATGATTGCAAGATAGGGCCAGGGCTTGCGCCACGGAGAGCGCTTTCCAAGAGTATTTTTAAAGTGTTTTTTGGTTGCTGACATAATGTCTCTTCAATTTTTTGGTTTTAAGGTTAGGGTTCAACGCCAAGGGCTTCAAGCTCAGCCACGGCAGGGGGCCAGCCAGGATGCCATTGCAAGGCGCGTTTGAAATCGAAAATGGCAGTCTGGGTATTGCCCAAAGCAACGTTAGCACGACCGCTCCACAAAAATGTTTCGGGCAGAGCTGCTGTGCTGGCGTCTGTTATCGTTTTATAGGTAAGGCTGACAACGTCCTTGTATCTGCCGGTGTAATAATAGGCTTCGTAAGGACCAACCTGATACCAGAGCATGCGCCAAGGGCGGTCGTCCACCGGCAGCCAGCCGTAGACCTCAAAAGCTTTATCAAAGGCTTCGGCGGCGTTGACGTAGTCTTTCTTCATGACCAGCAGTTCACCGAGGCTATAATAGGCGAAGTATTGCTCAGAACGAGCGACTGTTTCAGACCGGTCCCGGAAGAGTTCCAGGGTGGTATCCAGGTTATATTCAGGGTCAGCATGCTTTCCAAGCAGCCCCATTACGATTTCGCGCTCATCCGGAGGGAAAATAACCAGGTAAGTACCCGAGAATTCGTCCCATAACTTCTGGAGCGTGTTGTAATCCACCCAGATGTTGCCGTTGACGGTGTCGGGGATGTGGACGGCATTTTGCGCGTCATCATAACCGTCAACGACGCCATAATGCCCCATCCAGCCTTTCCATTCATCATCAATATTTACGTAACCGCGTTCCACCAACACGGGATAACCGGCGGCTACCAGGCGTTTGAGCAAATCAACAGTGCCACCAAAACGCAGGACAACATCCAGTTGGGTGTTCTCCTGCACATAGGCAAGCATTTCCTGGGGAGTGACGTTGAGGTCTTCGAGGCGCGGTTTGACCACCTGCTCGATGTCAATCTGCTCGCCGACCCAGCCCCAATAGCGCAGAGCAAGGGTAAGATTGGTGGGACCACAGCTATTCAAACGTTGATACTCCTGCACGACACCCTCAAGCTGAACCGCCGCAGGAATGGATGTGGGGTTTGGCGTGGGAGAAACAATGACTGTATTCTCAGGAGTGGTTCCTGCTGTAGGTTCGGGTGTGTAAGTAGTCGTGGGGGTGGGGATAAGCGCTGTAAGGGTGGCGGCAACATTCGCGTCAGGGGTGGATTTCTGGGAAGGGTTGAAGGTAGATGCGGCCGGGGGTCTGAAGAAATAATAGATGCGGGAACGCAGCGTGGTCACGTAAAAATACGCGCGGTCGTGGATCGCGGGAACCTGGTAAAGCGCAAACAGCACCACTGCTCCAACGAGCAGGATGCCAAGGATGATCAGCCAAACCGGACGTTTGCGGTTTGCGGGTATTTTGATAATTCTCTTTTCTTCAGCCATACAGGCTTCGATTATATCGCAAGACAGATTAGGTAATTCTTGTGTGTCGGGTTTTTAAAACTTAGAATCGGTTTGATTCATTCAGAAGCATTTCGTTGGAACCTGATCTGATATAAATCTAATGCATAAGCAGTAAGATGTTTCTAGGTCATTTTGTGGTACTATAATGACTCTTGACCAGGAGAAGTAAGTAGAACATGCCAATTTACAGTTATAAATGCGAGAATTGCGGTTATTATTTCGATCAATTCCAACATTTCACCGATGATCCCCTCACCGTTTGCCCCAATTGCAACACGGTCGCGTTGCGCAAGGTCTACCAGCCGGTAGGCATTGTTTTCAAGGGTAAGGGATTTTACGCCACCGACAACCGCTCGCCATCCGGGCAGAAGTACAGCCATAAGTCTGAAGGCGAAAGCGGCAATGGCTCCAAACCGCCCTCAGAGAGTAAGACGGAGGGCTCGTCGAAAGAGCCTGCCAAAGCAAGCACAACCACAACCGCCGAATAGGCGGTTTTTTTATTACGGCTTATGCCGTACCGGTGTCTTATCTTGATCGTACCGGCGTCCTCGCCGAGTATGCGATTTGACCGATAGGTCTCCAGTGTTTTTGTAAAAAGGATGAAGCCTCCGGCTATTGCGTGTGCTCGGTCAGGAGACCGGCACAATCAAGATTAGTTCGCGTGCCCGGTCAAAGACTGGCATAATCCAGGGTGATTGGAACTTGTCCTTTTTCCCCAAACAGCCAAAACTTTGCCGATGAATGTAACCAATGCTCAGGTAAATCCACAAACCCTGCTCGAACAGGATTATTGTGTATGTAGGATAGCTTTTGCTCAAAGAATTCTTGATTTACGACAGCTTCAGCATGCCAACCAGACTGCCAAACCCGCCTCTCCCTGTCAGTTTCAGCCGCGTTCCGTAAGATATATGACCAGGAAGTTGGGTAAGAATTGTCAATTAATGCAGCGATTTTATGACCAGTAAATGATCGGAACTCACTTATAGTTTTATGTAACCTTTGATTATCATTCGTCTCATTCGAAAGAATGGCATGAATGTGATTTGGCATAATCACGTATCCGTGGATTTTCAAGCCTTTGCTATCTGAGCAAAACACTAAGCTTTCGGTAATTATCTCCGCAAAAGTTGGCTTCACAAAAACTGGTAGCCAGTCAACAACTGTAAATGTCAAGAAATAGGTTGATATTCCATATTTGAAGAGATATCTGTCCATCGCAATTGATTATATTCCAAAAGAATTCAGTTTTGCATAGTTCAAGATCGAAATAAGATGAAGCCTCCGGCTATTGCGTGTGCTCGGTCAGGAGACCGGCACAATCAAGGTTGGTTCGTGTGCACGGTCAAAGAACAGCACAGTCAAGCCTGGTGATCGTACCAGCGTCTTATCTTGATCGTACCGGCGTCCCCGCCGAGTACGGGGTTTGACCGACAGGTCTCCAAAATTTCATGGTAAATCAGGAAGCCTCCGGCTAGTTCGTGTGCTCGGTCAGGAGACCGGCACAATCACCCTTTTGATAAAAAACAGGCTGGGGCGGCAAGCCGCCCCAGCCCAACCCCTTTACCCCCTCATAACCCCCACTATTTGGCGCGTTTATTGTCCTCGTCGAGCTTTTCCTTCCAGTCCGCCGGCAGTGGAGCGCCGGAGCGCATCGCGCTGATGGCAACATTGAGCGAGTCATACTGCACCCGCACCCCCTGGCCATCCTTGACGTAGTTCGAAGCCCGGTGGCTCTCGATGCCAATGCTGCCTGCCGCCGCTTGCGCGTCGATATCGGCACCCAGGAAGAGGAATTCCCAGCCTTCCTTTTTGCAGTCCTCAATCATCTTGTGCAGCATCGCGGCGTTTGTTTCGCGCGAGCTGTTTTCGTAACCATCGGTGGTGATGACCATGATGACCTTGTCTGCCCGTCCCTCCGGCTTTGTTTTCTTCTGGACATTCACAATCTTGTGGATGCCAAGGGCAACAGCATCATACAGTGCCGTGCTGCCGCGCACAAAGTAATCCTTATCAGTCAGGGGCATGATATCCTGCAAGTTGATGCGGTCATGCAGCACTTCGAAGAAGTTATCGAACAGGATGGTGGTCACGCGGGTTTCCCCNNCTGCGGTCGAGTACGAAAATTAGTTCTGTTTTGTTCATTTAGACCTCCTTGTTGATCTGAGGTCTATGATATTCCCCCTGGCTTTGCTTGTGGTCGCCCGGCAGGCGACATTTTACACGCCGAGCAAACTTTGATCAAAATCGTAGAGGGCTCCATTGACCTTCGCAATGTCGTGGTCGCCTCGTTCCAGGTAATAGCGCACGATCAGGTCGCGCATGTCGCAGGGACTGAAAGCGAAACCCGCCCGTGCCAGCAGGTCCTGTGCTTCCTGGACCGAGAGCCGCAGCCCGATGGTGAGAGCCAGCACGGTCGACTTGCTGGGCGCATAACCGGGATTGCTGCGGATCTTGCTGAAGAGTCGCCGGTCAATGTTGGAGCGTTTGTATGCCTCCGTGTCGGTCATCCCCTTGGTGTCAACCAGGTTGAGCAAGGATTCAGAAAAGGTTTTCTCCTTTGGGAAGGTAAGGCTGGCATCCATGCCAGCATCGTAAACGCCCGGCGCCGACTGTATTTGCCCATCCTCACGTCGAGCCTTTGGAAGCTCGCGGGCCATATTCTGGTTAATCTGGGGCAGAGGCGCATAGGGATGGTTGAACTCCCGACGGCGGCGACGGTCGAGGTGCTCGTCTACATAATGGTCATCGATGTAACTTTTCAGATCCTTACGGAGTTTGAAACCAAGAGCAACAGCGGTCTGGTCAAACATAACCAAAGTAACATGCATGTCGTGTTGAAAGAGAAAGCGGTTTATTTCATCGAGGGCAACCGCCAGCGCCTCTTCATAGGGGTATCCATAAACACCGGAGGAGATCAGCGGGAAGGCAACGCTTTCAAGGTTGTGCTCGAGGGCAAGCTCCAGGCTGGACCGGTAAGCACTGCGCAGAACCTTTTCCTCACCCTGGCTACCACCCTGCCAGATCGGACCAACGGTGTGGATCACGTATTTTGCGGGCAGTTTGAAGCCGGGCGTGATCACTGCACTGCCAGGCGGGCACCAGCCAATCGCGTCACATGCTTTGGTCATTTCCTGTTCGCCGGCAGCGGAAAAAATCCTGCCGCAAACCCCACCGCCCTGCTTGAGCCCGGAGTTGGCCGCGTTGACAATGGCGTCCACTTTTAACCTTACGATGTCGTTACGAATGATATTAAATGGCATTATTCTCTCTCAAAAAAGTTTGCTTAGCGGGTCAAATCCGCAATCAACAACTCATAGGCTACGTCGCCAGGAATGCCGCCGGTTTTCATATCCACGTCAATTTTCAAAAGACGGTCATAGATCTCAAGCAGCTGCCGCATGTTGAAACGGCGGGCTTGATCTGCAAGTTTGCGCGATACAAAACCCAGAACCGAGAGTTCCCTCTCGATATCCTGCGCCTTGCCGCCCGCGTCCAGGATCTCGCGCGCCTGGATCAGCAGACGGAATTGGCGGTGAATCATCCCTGTCAGCTTGAGCAAGTCATTATCTTCCATCAGCAGCATGAATTGCTGCATGGCTGTTTTGCTGTTGCGTTCACCAAGGGCGTCCGTGAGAGTAAAAATGTCGCCTTCCTGCTCCTGGGCAGTCAGCAAACTCACATCGGCTTCTTCCACAACCTGTCGTTCGCCAACATAGGTGATCAGCTTTTCCACTTCGTTCCGCGCCCGCATGGTGTTATTACCGACATAACTTGCCAGCAAACGCGCCGCATCCGGCCTGAAGCCGCCGCCGAGTTCCTTCGCCTTGTGCATGATCCATGAAGGCATGTCTTCCTCATCCGGCAGGGCAGAGTCGATCAGCAGTGCCCGATCGTTATGCGCGCGCATCCAATCCGTCAGCCAGGCATAGCTTTTGCCGTGCTCCCAGTAGCGTTCGCCGCGTCTTTTGGCTTGCTGATCTTCCACCAGCATCACCAGGGCAGTCGTCTCGGGCAGGTGTTCAAACAGATCCAGGCAAGCCTGGGTACGCTCTTTGGCCATTTTGGCAAGAAAATCCCGCGCATTCTCAATGATGATCAAACGGCGGTCAGCCAAAAAAGGCATGGTCAGGGCATCCGCCTGCAACGCTTCAAAGCCAAGCGACGCCCCATCGTGGCGGGTGGTGTTCAGGTCCGCCATGGACGGGTCGCCAAGCCCAGCTTGGAAACCGGCAATGACTTCTTTAATTCGGGTGTTGTCATCCCCGCGCAGCAGGTAGAAGGTGGGTTTTGGCTGATCGCTCACACTGCCCCTAACTGGCGCTGGTTCGTATGAAATGAACGAAGCTGTTGGCAGTTTTTTGGCTGGTCACCATTTGGACAGCCACATCTTTCGTTTCAGGGTCGGTGGTGAATTTTTCCTGGAGCTTTGGACCGAGCGGTTTTGCCATGAGAAAGGCTGGCACTGCCAAAAGCGTGGCAATCGGATAATGCCACCAGGCATTTTTGCCTTTCCTGCTCAATAAGCCAAGCGTGCTGAAAGCCACGGCGCTGCCAGCGAGGCTGGAGACTGCCATGTTGGTGCCGCAATTTGGATGCACTGCCAGGTTTGACTCGCCGTTTTCCAGGCGGCGTTTGGCTTCAAGCACCGCGTCGGTGACAATCTCAGTCGGCAGGTCAGCCATCAAAATAAAGCCGGCAGGGCTTGAGTGCCCCATCATGCGCACGCCCTTGTAGCGCTCAGCCAGAATGGTCATGGTGGCATGCTCGAGGGCATGGTTTTTACGGGTGGAATCGATGATTGAAGTCATAAAACGCTCTTTCTGTTCTCTGCCTAAATCCTACCATGATAGGCAGGGGAGTTGTTATTCTTTCTCAAGCCCGGAAGTTTTGCTTCGAGCAGGTTTTTCAGGGGCTTCTTCCAGCAAGGCTGCCTTGAGCGCCTCGCGCAGGGAGCGGGCTTCGACCACTTCGATGCCTTCAGGCCAGGGTTCGCTCTTCCGCAGGCGCTTGGGCACAACCGCGCGTTTGAAGCCCAGCTTTGCGGCTTCGCGCAGGCGGATTTGCGTCTGCCCCACCATGCGCAGTTCCCCCGAAAGCCCAACCTCGCCGATCAGCACGGTATCTGCCCTTACGGGAGTATCCCGGTAGGAAGAGGCAATCGCGGTTGCCACCGCCAGGTCGGCTGCCGGCTCGTCAATCCGCAGACCACTGACCACATTGGTGATCACATCCTGGTTGCCGAGATTAATGCCCAACCTGCGCGTCAGCACTGCCACAAGGATCAGCAAACGGTTATAGTCGATGCCATTAGCCGTGCGGCGCGGGTTGCCGAAATTTGTGGGGGTGGTGAGCCCTTGGATTTCCACCAGGAGCGGACGGGTGCCTTCCATGGTCACGGCAATCGCAGAGCCTGGCGCGTTGATCATACGTTCCGCCAGGAAAACCTCGCTGGGATTGCGCACTTCCACCATGCCTTTTTCCTGCATCTCAAACACGCCAACTTCGCTGGTTGCGCCAAAGCGATTCTTGACCGAGCGCAAGAGCCGGTAAGACTGAAAATGCTCACCTTCCAGGTATAGCACCGTATCAACGATATGCTCCAACACACGCGGACCGGCGATGGTGCCTTCCTTGGTGACATGCCCAATCAGGAAAACGGTCACGCCGCTGCTTTTTGCAAGTTCACGCAGGCGTGCCGCGCTTTCGCGTACCTGCGAGATCGATCCTGCTGCTGATTCCATCTCCGGCAGGGTCACGGTTTGGATTGAGTCAATGATCACCAAGGCAGGTTTGGTGTCTTCAATGTGTTTGAAGATCTGCCCGAGGTTGGTCTCGGTCACCAGCAGCAAACGCGCTGGTAATTTGGGGCTGCCGTTCTTATCTTTGTCAGCCAGGCGGTCGGCGCGCATTTTGATCTGACGCTCAGATTCTTCACCTGAAACATACAGCACGGTATGCTTCACCGCCAACTGCATGGCCATCTGCAGGGTGAGGGTGCTTTTGCCAATGCCCGGATCCCCGCCGATCAGAACGACGGAGCCCGGCACGATACCCCCACCTAACACGCGCGCGAACTCCTCGATCGGCAGCGGCAGCCGTTCTTCCTGCTGACCTTCAATCTCTGCCAGCGAATGCACCTTGGAAGAACCAATCAGCCCGCGGGTTGCGCGGGCTGATTTTCCGTTTTCGGCTTCGACAATTTCTTCGACCATTGAGTCCCAACTACCACAGCCAGGACAGCGGCCGAAAGCGCGGGAGCTAGTCTTCCCGCAGACCTGACACACAAAACGTGAGTAGGTTTTTGCCATATGTTTGTATTACACTCCCATCATCTCAGGGGTATCTTCTTTCTCTTCTGTGTGGCTCTCGCGCTTGAGCACAATGCGCTTTTGGGGTTCGCCTTGCTCGCTGATGAACTCTTCGAAGTCGATCACAATTCGATTGCCTTCACCAAAATCACCAGCCAGCAATCCGTCCGAAAGTTGCTCTTCCACCTGCTGCTGGATCACGCGCCGAACAGGGCGCGCGCCCATCTCGGGGTCGTAACCAAGCTCAGCCAGGTAGTCCAGTGCGCTATCTGTGGGGGTCAGACTGATATTCTGTTCCACCAGGCGTTCCTGGACCTTTTGAATCTCGAGCGAGACAATTTCGCGGATATCTGCGCGGTTGAGCGCGCGGAAAACGATTACCGAGTCGAGCCGGTTGACAAATTCAGGGCGGAAGTTGCGTTTCAGCGCTTCCATCAGCTTCTTGTGCATCTCATCGTATGCGAATTGTTCCTCGCGGACCTCGTCCAAGTCCAGGGTAAAGCCCAGTGCAGACTGGCGGCGGATCAATTCAGCGCCGATGTTGGTGGTCATGATGATGATGGCGTTGCGGAAGTCCACCTTGCGCCCCTTGGCGTCGGTTAGGTGACCTTCTTCCATAATTTGCAGCAGCATGTTGAGCGCTTCCGGATGCGCTTTCTCAATTTCGTCAAAGACAACGATCGAGTAAGGCTTGCGGCGGATGGCTTCGGTTAGCTGACCGGCTTCATCGTAACCGATGTAACCCGGAGGCGCGCCTACCAGGCGGCTCATGCTGTGACGTTCCATGAACTCGGACATGTCAATCTGAATCAGAGCATCCTCAGAGCCAAACATCTGGTTGGCGAGGGCTTTTGTAAGCTCGGTTTTACCAACACCGGTAGGGCCAAGGAACATAAAGGACCCAATCGGGCGATGCTCACTCTTGAGACCAGCCCGCGCCCGGCGTATGGCTTTCGAGACAGCCTGAATAGCCTCGCTCTGTCCGATAATCACTTTGCTCAAGTCTTCTTCGAGGTGGAGCAGTTTGGTGGACTCTTCAGTGGCAATCTGCATGAGGGGAATGCCGGTCCACATGGATATAACCTCGGCAATGTCTTCCTCGCTTACAGTCGGAGCGTTTGCGCGATCCCAACCGGTTTGGAGGGCTTGAAGTTCAGCTTCCAACTTGAGTTGTGTTTGGGTCAGCGCTTCAGTGGCATCGTTATCCAGGTTGGATTCGGGGTCATTTAACTGCTTGTTGATCTCCCGGAGTTCGCTGACGATATCCTTGCTGGTAAGCGCTGCTTCGCTCTTGTACATGCGCACGCGCGAGGCGGCTTCGTCCACCAGGTCAATTGCCTTGTCTGGCAGGAAGCGGTCCGTGACGTAACGCGCGCTGAGCTTCGCGGCTGACTCCAGGGCATCATCGCTGATTTTCAGGCGGTGGTGCTCTTCATATCGCTCGCGAATGCCGCGCAGGATTTCGATGGTTTCCTCAACGGACGGCTGTTCCACCATAATCGGCTGGAAACGCCGTTCGAGAGCGGCATCGCTCTCGATGTTTTTGCGGTACTCGTTGATCGTGGTAGCGCCAATCACCTGCAGTTCGCCGCGTGAAAGGGCGGGTTTGAGGATGTTGGCGGCGTCCACCGAGGAACCGGCCGAACCAGCCCCAACCAGCATATGGAATTCGTCAATGAAGACGATCGCTCCACTGGCTTTGAGCTCATCAATCACGCGTTTGAGGCGTTCCTCAAACTGCCCGCGATACATCGTGCCGGCCACGAGGGAACCGACGTCCAATTGCAAAACGCGTTTTTTGAGCAAAAGCGCCGGCACTTCACCTTCGATGATCCGCTGCGCGAGACCTTCCACAATGGCGGTCTTGCCCACACCAGGTTCGCCGATCAGGGCGGGATTGTTCTTGGTGCGTCTCGCCAAAATCTGGATGACGCGTTCAATCTCTTTCTGACGCCCAATAACCGGATCGAGCTTGCCAGATTCCGCCAGGGCGGTCAGGTCTGTGGCAAGCTGGTCCACCAGGGGCGAGTTGTTGTCAGACTCTTTTTCCTTGTTGCGTAAACGGCGCGGACCGCCCACACCTTCGGTGTCCGATCTACTGCGGCGTTCTTCGCGCCCGTCAAAGAGATCCTGCCGCTCTTCGCCTGCTTCTTTAGCATCCCGCAGAATGCGGTTGGTATGGCGGCGCAGTTGTTCCGGAGTGATACCAAAGCGGATCAGAATGTCCATGCCCTTGAATGCGATATCCCTGCTCAAACCGAGCAGAATATGTTCCGTCCCAACCATGGGAGACTGTTCTTTCTCAGCCTCTTCGATGGCGTATTCGAGTGTTTTTTTAATGTCTTCACCAAGCCGTAGTTCGCGATCATCCGGCAGTTCACTTTCACCCTGCTGGATAGCGTTAAAAATCACGTTTTCTTCGATTCCGAGATCGCGCAATACGCGATATGCCACACAGCTGTCTTCGGTGATAATCCCGGCGACCAGGTGGTCAGTGCCAATAGTATCCGCATTAAATTGCGTGGCAATTCTGCGGGCATTGCTCAGAATCTTCTTGGCTTTTTGTGTTAATTGATACATGCTAGCCAAAGTTAACCTCAAAACCTTTCATAGCCTTGTCAGGCAAATCCTGCCCTGGTAGTCCCGATGTTCGATTTTGGCAGGGGAAATCAGGCGGGGGAACCCCGAAAAAGAGGGCTCACAATATCCCGGAGATATGCTTTCCGGTAGTTGCAGTATACCAAAATATCCAGCCAGTTTGCTGACTGTGGAGAACTTATGATGAAATATTAATAATGCTCTAATTCACCAAGGGCGCCTGGCTGACCAACTCGCTGAAACTGCCCGAGTCGATCTTCTGCGCCTGGCTTGCGCCTGGGGCAAGGAATAATAACCTGGCATTGGGATCCCATTCAAGTTGAGGGTCTTTTAGGACAAACAGTTTGCCGCCGTCTGCACCGAACACGTACTGTTCTGCAGGGAAGGCTGAATAATGTCCCTCAAGATCGCCAAAACTTGCAGGCCAGATACTGGGCTCAATCTCATAATCATCAGTGTTGATATTGAAAATGAACCGAGTCCCCAAGCCCACCGAGCAAGCACCGCTCCAGGCGATAATATGCTCCGCCTGAGGATCAATGGTGATGCCGATGCTGTAGGCATGCGAGGCGCCATTGACCTTGGGCATGTCAAATTCGTAACGCGTGCCGCCCGAATCTGGATAGTAGGAGTAAACTTCCATTCTGTCCGGACCCATCAGTTCAGGCTCAAAGCTGCAACCGCCAACCATGCGGGTGTAGTAAAGCCGCCCGTTTTCCGCCCAGCCCAGGAGGGTGTCACCCAGGATTTCAGGGTCGGATGCTTTCACAATCTCGGCGATTTTGTTATTCTCAAGCAGGTCGTACACAACAAAAGCGTTCACGCAACGTGCTTCAAAGGCAAGGTAGCGCCCATCCAGTGAGATACGCGGAGAAGACAGCCAGCAGTCAGCACTATAACCAAGCGGGTGATTGGAATCACCCATTCTCACCACCGACAAATCCGCGGGATTGAGCAGGTAGACCTGGTAATCCTTGACATAGGCATAAAGATTTGAAGCCGGTATTCCCACTTCTGGTGTAGGCTCCAGTGTTGGTTCCAGCGTGGGTTGCGGCTCCGGGGTGGGCGGCTCAGTGGGCGGCGGGCTGGTGGGTTCGGGGCTGGGCTCGACTGGAGGCATGGGCGTCGGAGGGACTATAGCCGCAGGCACGCAGGCGCTCAAGCCCATTGTAAAGATTACTGCCAGGAGAAAGAATTTCTTATTCATCGCTATCCTCACAATCATTTCCTTTTTTAGTTAATCACCAATCCTAATTCTTTTTATCTTCAGGCTTGCCTTCCAACTGCTCTTTATACTTTGCCTCACCCCACCTGCCGACAAACCCACTCCAATAGGTGATGCTGACCACAATCCCCAAAAAGGGCAGCCCAACGGCACTGACAATCAGGCCCAAATTCAGCCAATTGAGCAGACCAGGCACTCCTCCGGTAACAAAGCCAAACCCAGTGAAGAGCACGATGATGCCTAACGCGACAAACCCGTAAACCTTGAGCATTTTCAGGTAGTTACGCATCTTACTTTCGGGCGATGCTGACGGTTTTTCCTGCATGGCAGACCTCTTTTCAGCCAGATTAATCCAAAAAGCTTGGAATGGGGCGAATGAAATGGCAGGTGTAGCCATTTGGCAGCTTCTGCAAGTAATCCTGGTGATAATCCTCTGCCGGCCAGAAGGTGCCAAGTGGCTCGAGAGTGGTGACCACCGGACGCTTCCATACGCCGTTCTGATTCACTTTTTCGATCATCTGTTGCGCTGCTTGTTTTTGCAATTCGTCAGCGTAAAAGATGGCGGAGCGGTAAGAACTGCCGATGTCATTACCCTGGCGATTGAGCGTTGTTGGGTCGTGCATGCGGAAGAAGAAATCCAGCAGATGGGGGAGGTCGGTTTTTGTTGGATCAAAGACGAGCTTGATCGCTTCCGCATGCCCGGGGTGGCGCTGGTAAGTGGGGTGGTCATTCTCGCCGCCGGTGTAGCCGCATTCGGTATCCAATACGCCGGGCAAACGGCGAAAGAGCTCTTCTATGCCCCAGAAGCATCCGCCGGCAATAATTAATTCGTTTGTTTGTTTTTCAGTTGTCATTTTTTTATACTTCCAATCTTTATTCTGATTATAGAACGACTCTGTGTAGTCATTTTTGTTTGTCGAACGGTGGGGTTCACTTCCGTCCGGCAGGGGCTCACTACGTCCGGCATGGGTTCGCTTCGTAGGGCGGGGTGTAATCCCGCCGCGTCTTTTCGTGGGCCGGATTGCGCTCCTGCCCTGTTTCTTTCCTAACAGGGTTCAATCCAGCTTAGTGTGGAGACCTAAAGGTCAAGATCCTCGTGCGGTCCAGAGACCGGCGAGAACATCGTCTCTTGTTATTTTTACAGATGGACCCGAGGCCCATCCCTACGAGAGCCTTGCTCCCGCCGTAAACCTCTCCTCAATTACCCATTGTGCTCATAAGCAAGCCGAATCAATTCGATAACCTCATCCGTAATCTGCTCTACCGAAGTCAACCCAAGTTTGTGGGTAGATTGGCCGGGCAGGCTGTTGGTGCTCAGCAGATCCGAGTCTGGAGCTTGCTTGAAGCGCAAGCCGAGGTCAACCCGCGTCTTGGTGGTAGCCTTAACCGCGGCAAACTGGCGCTTGCGCACAAAAGGCGTGTAGCCTCCCCGGCCTTCAACGCTCACATCCCCGCCCAATCCCTCGATGATCTCGCGCAGGGCATCAAAAATCGCCCGCAAGGGTGCTTTTTCACCCTGGTACTGCGAATCGATGTAACCCTCCACGCTTGGGCGCTCCCAGCCTGCCGCCTGCGCGGCTGCATCCGCAATAGTCCATTGCGTGTTTTGCAGCACACCCTGTCTTTTGAGCCAGCTGCGGACTGCTTTCTGGTCCAATGGGTCAATCCCAGTCGACTGCACTGCAGCGACCCACTCCTCGAGCGTCTTACCCGTGCGTTCTTTCATGCTGTCGGTGACGGATGTCATCATGTCAGCAGGGGAGGTCATTCTTGCCATCATAGTTTCCGGTATGATTTTATATAGATTAATTCTACTCTTTGCGTGGCAACACTTCTACGGTCAGCACAAGCTTTGAGCTAATGGTGTTTTATGACTAACTCTCCTGATTTCCGCTAGCTACCGATGCTAATGCTGCGGTTTTAGCATTTATAACCCTGCGCATTTTGAGAACATGGTCGCCTTCTTCGCCAGCCGCGACGGGAAACGCTATTACGTCGAGGCAGGTGTGTTTGAGTAGAGAAAAAACGCGACCCCAAAAGTCTCTCGTGGTTTACCCCAAAAGTCTCTTATGAAATACCCCAAATGTCTCTCACAATTTGCCCCAAATACTTCTTTTTATGTTAGTATTAATTGCTATAGAATAGATTAAATCGATAAAGGTGAAATGGCTAAATATTTACCCAGGGTAATTGATACTATCCTCGAAGAGTATCTCGAAGCTTTTGGAGCAGTGCTTATAAGAGGGCCAAAATGGTGTGGGAAAACCACTACTGCTGAACAAAAAGCTAATTCGGTCTTGCGAATGCAGGATCCGGATAACTTCCGAGCATATCTTGACATGTCAAACTTTATGCCGTCTCGATTGTTGGAAGGGGACACTCCGCGACTGATTGACGAATGGCAAATGGCACCTGTTTTATGGGATGCGGTTCGAAGCGCGGTTGATGAAAGACAAAAAGTAGGTCAGTTTATACTAACCGGCTCAACCGTTATCAACCATGACCAGATTCTACATACTGGTACAGGCCGTATTGCAAAAATTGATATGAGGCCGATGAGTCTTTTCGAATCAAACGAATCTAATGGTACTATTTCGCTTACGTCGTTGTTTTCCAAGCAGGACTTCACAGGAGCGAAGAGCGATTTGAGTGTTGAGAGTCTTGTATTTTCAATTTGCCGGGGCGGTTGGCCCGCTTCCATCGGACTCAGTGAAAAAGCGTCTCTCTTGGTAGCAAGGTCTTACGTTGAAGCAATCTGCAGTGACGATGCTCGCAGAATTGATTCGTCGATCAGCGACCCGGAACGCGTCCGTTCGATTCTTAGATCCTACGCAAGGAATCTTTCAACTTTGGCAAGTAATCGGAGCATTTTGAACGATATCACCGTTAATGACCTGACAATGGATGAATCAACACTTTATCGATACTTAACGGCTTTAAAGTCGCTTTTTGTGATTCAAGACAATCCAGCATGGAATCCAGCTATACGCTCCTCAACGACCATGCGATCTACTGCCAAAAAGGGATTTGTTGACCCGTCGATAGCAGTGGCAGCATTAGCACTTACACCTTCTCAATTACTCAATGACCTGCAGACACTGGGGTTTTTCTTCGAAAGTCTTTGTATTCGTGATTTGCAAATCTATGCAGCGAAGCAAGATGGTGAAATTTCATATTACAGGGATCGTTATGGCTTGGAATGTGATATTGTACTTCATCTGAATAATGGTAGCTATGCTTTGATAGAGGCAAAGTTGGGTAGCCTGGAAATTGACGAAGCCTCTGCACACCTTCTCAAGTTGAAAGATCTCATTAGCAAGAACAAACTACGTCAACCTGAATTTCTTATGGTTTTGACTGCAGGACAATATGCGTACAGACGCAATGATGATGTCCTGGTAGTACCAATCGGGTGCTTGAAGCAGTAAAGTTCAGCAAATCCAAGTAAATAATCACAACCACCCGCATAGCGGGTGGTTTGCACTGAGGCTGTAAGCCTTGTTCTCTAGCCAGCGCCTCAAGGCGCTGGCTTTCTCTTCGTTCAAGCCACTTTGCTTTTGTCTCTTTCGCCGCCCCTTAAGGGGCGATCCCTCATCTCCTCTAGTCAAACGGATCCTTGTATTCCTTCACGCTCAACCGGTCCACCGCCTGATCCCTCTGTTCCTGCTCTGCTATGTACTTCTTGATCGTCTCTTCATTCAAACCCACCGTACTGACATAGTACCCCTCACACCAGAAGTGCCGGTTCCCATATTTGTACTTCAGGTTCGCATGCCTCTCAAAGATCATCAGCGCACTCTTCCCCTTTAGGTATCCCATTACACTCGATACACTGTACTTCGGCGGGATACTCAGCAGCATGTGGATATGATCCGGCATCATGTGCCCTTCGATTATCTCTACCCCTTTGTACTTGCATAATTCCTGCATGATCTGCCCTATGTCTTTCCGAATTTGATGGTAGATCACTTTTCGCCTATACTTTGGAGCGAATACGATGTGGTATTTGCACATCCACTTCGTGTGCGCCAGACTATCTGTTTTATTGGCCATACAAAACACCTTTCCTATCTAGTTTGTGACTTGAACTTTCACATTCTATCGGAAAGGTGTTTTGGTCTGGGTCTAACCCTTTGCCCCCACCCGCATAGCGGGTGGTTTTCTGTCTCACTCGTTTCACGAGTTCGACTGCCTCAAGGCGTAATAAAAGCGGAACGAAATAAACTCGTTCCGCTTTTATCTTGCAAAATTGTTTACAAATTTTCCAACCGCTTTACCATGCCATCAATTACGTCAAAACCGCCTTGCCAGAATTCGGCTTTGGTGACGTCCATGCCGGATTCTGCCAGCAGCTCGATCGGCGCCACAGAACCACCGGCAGAAAGAATGCGCATGTACTTGGGCTTGAAGCTTTCGCCTTCTTCCTTGTAACGCTTGTAGAGGGCGAAGACCAAAAGCTGCCCGAAAGCATAGGCATAAACATAGAAGGGAGTGCCGTAAATGTGCGGGATTGAGACCCATTCATACTTGAACTCGTCCGAAACCTCGACCGCGTCGCCAAATTCTTCCTTCAAATTTGCCAGGTAGGCTTCGTTCAGCTCATCCACGGAAGCGTTTTTGGCGATCATATCATGTGCTTCACGCTCAAACAGGGCGAAGTAAATCTGGCGAATGATGGTCGCGAAAGCGTCATCGAGCTGCCCGTACAGGATATCCTGCTGCACTGCCGCATCGCTCTCGCGCTCGAGCATCAGATCCGTGAGGGTCATTTCGCCGAAGGTCGAGGCCGTCTCTGCCAATGGCAGGCAGGCATGCTGGGTGAAGAGACTGTGCTCCTCAGCCATCATCGAGTGCACAGCATGGCCTAATTCGTGCGCCATCGTGGAGACATCGTCTGATTTGCCCTGGTAATTGAGCATCACCCATGGGGTCAGATCCGGTCCAAGCGTGGAACAGAAAGCGCCGCCCATTTTACCCTTGCGGACTTCGCTGTCCACATGACCCTGGTCAAAGACGCGCTTTGCCAGGCGGGTGAACTTGGAATCAAAGCGTTCATAGGCTTCAAAAGTAAAATCAGCGGCTTCCTGGAAGGAGTAGCGCTTATCCGACTCAGCCAGAGGCGCATAAATATCATAGCGCCGCAGTTTTTCCATACCAAGTTTTTGGGCTTTCAAGCGGAAGAAGCGATGGAAGATGCCGATGTTCTTGCGTGCCACCTCAAGCAAAGTATCAATGACCTCATCCGGCAAATCGTTGATGGTGTTGCGCACCGAAATAGGGCTGGAGAAACCGCGCAAATTCACATTTTCGTTTTTCCAGTCGCGCACGATGTTCTGATAAATCTGCCCCAGTATGGGCGCGTCTTCACCATAGACACGGTAAAGTTCCTGGTAGGCTTTGGCGCGCAGGTCAGGGTCGGCTGTGCGCACCAGCGCCATCAGCTCGCCGCGGGTCAATTCTTTTTCCTCACCATTGACTTCGATTTTGAAGACATAGCGGTTGGTAATTGAATCGTAGAGCATGTCGTGGGCGGAACGACCGGTGACATTCTTGATGTTTATCACTTTTTCTTCAGGCTCTGTGAGGGTGTAGGGCTTGAAATTGCGCATCTGCTCCAGCCAATAGCGGTAATCCCCGCTGGCATCCAGCAAGCGGGCAGCGTTCTCATCATCCAGCGCCTTCCACCACAAACTGAAAAACATGGTGCGGTTTTCCATCTCTGCTTCAAACTGCTGGAAGCGGGCGATGTTGATCTGCGCGGTTTGATCCTGCGTGTTGGCTGCGAAGCTCAGCGAGGCAAAACCATAGAGGCGGTAACCAAGTTTGAACATTTCTTCCTGCTCACGTACCAATTGCATGAATTTTTCGCTGCTGATCTCGGGCTTTAACTCTTCGCGTTGGCTGACAAACTTTTCCACGCGTGTTTCAAGGTCCTGATAGGTCTGATTGATTGCCGGGTCAGTGAAACTTTCAAACAGTTCGTTCAACTTCCAGCCTGATTGGGTGTAATTGGGGATATTTTCGCTCATAGAAGATCCTTCTTTTGTTTTTATTTCGCTCTATGATACACCAGGAGAGCCCCCTTGCGCGATTTTTGCGTACACACCTCGTTCAATCTTCATAAGAATATGGCAGTTATACGAACCCGACCCCAGAGTAGGTTGTCAGGCTTTTTGGATTGTGAGGGTTATTTTTGTTCCCCGTCCGAGTCCCTGTGAGTTGGCTTTGATCGACGCCCCCTGCAATTCCACCAACGCTTTGCAGATCGCCAGACCGAGACCCATCTTACCTTTTGAGCCCGTGCGGGCTTTATCAGCCTGGTAGAAGCGCTCAAATATCAGGGGCAGGTCTTCTGCGGTAATGCCATCCCCCGTATCGGTAATGCTCAATTCAACCTGTTCACCAACCTTGCTGCCAAGTGTCACCGCGCCGCCTGCTGGCGTGTGACGCAGGGCGTTCTCCATCAGATTCTTCAATACTTGCAGCATACGTCCTTCGTCTACGTTGATCATCACCGGGGTTTTATCCAAATCAAGCCGTAGATCAACCCCCTGCTGGTTGGCTATTGGCTGGTAAACCTGGGCGATTTGCTCAAGCAGTTGGTTCGGAGCGACAGGCCTCAACAGAAGTTCAACACCACCACCCTCCGCCTGGGTAAGCATTGACAGATCTCCCACAAGCCGTTTCAGGTTTTCCAATTCGGTTTTGATGATGCCAATCTGCTGTGGGTTGAGGCTGACGTCACCGTTTTCGTACATTTCAATGTATCCTGAAATGATCTGGAGCGGTGTGCTGAGATCGTGAGTGATGTCTACCGTGAGCCGTTTGCGCTCCGCGTCTGCGTGCGCAAGATCTGTGCTCATGCGGTTGAAGCTTTCGCCCAAGCGGCCAATTTCATCTTTCGAAGTCACCACCACCTGCTGCCCCAGTTCCCCTTGGGCCATTTGCTCAGAAGCAACTGTCAGCCTGCGAATGGGTTTGAGGATGCCCGCAGCCAGCAGCATTCCAATGATGACCGCTGTCAGGATGCCTGCGCCTCCAGCGATCGCGATCGCCAGGTTTACGCGGTTCATAAAGATTTGCTCAACCCTGGTCAGTACCAGGCTTTTCTCATCGATCAGGATCCAGGCAACCACAACCCCTTCTACCTGCACTTCGCGCGCGCTATCCAGCCAATGAGTTGGCACATAAACCCCCACAGGCAGGTTTTCTATGGGTAAGAGTGTTTTACCATCGCTATCCACCAAACCCCGAATCCCGCGAATGTCTTCTTGATAGATGTCCCTTGGCGGTGGCGAGAAAGGTGAAACAGCTGCATTACGAATGATTGTCGACAGGTAGTAATAGACAAACCCATCCATATTCTGTTTACGGGTATAGTAATCCTCAACCATCACCGACAATTCCTCGACTTGCTGGTCGATGACCAGGTTGCGCAGGGATTGACCGGACCTGAATCGAACAAACAGCAGCGCCACCAAAACAGTCACTAGGGCTACTGCCGCGTAAGTCAAAATCAGACGTGTTTTGAGCGACTTTTTCAAGACCCTCCCTCCAGGAACCGATATCCCACCCCAAAGACGGTTTTGATGTAGGTTGGTTCCGCCAGATCATCCCCAAGTTTCTGGCGCAGATTTCGAATGTGGATCTTGATGGTTGCTTCAGAGCCGGCGTATCTGTTATCCATCAACCGCAGGCTGATATCCTGCCGCCGAACCACTTTGCCGGCAGATTCCATCAGCTGGGTCAGAAGAGCAAATTCGAGCGGCGTCAGATCGATCAACTCGCCATCTTTTCGAACTTCATGCCTGGCACTGTCGAGTGTCAGGTTTTGGACCTTCATAACCACCCCAGTCTCTTCGCTGACTGCGACACGGCGCATAACAGCCCGGATACGCATCAGAAGCTCGCGTAGGCGGAAGGGTTTGGTGATGTAGTCGTCCGCCCCCAACTCAAAACCGTGGACAACATCCTCTTCCTGTTGTTTGGCGGTGATCATGATCACGGGGAGGCTGCTCTCTGACCGAAGCTTGGAGATGAACTGGTAGCCATCCATATTCGGCATCATAATGTCGAGTAAGATCAGGTCGATTCCACCCGAGTGGAAGATTTCCATTGCCTCAACCCCGTCATATGCCAGGCAGATTTCAAAACCATGGTTTTGAAGGTATACCTCCAGCATCAGCTGCACATTGCGAGTATCGTCTACTACTAAAATCTTTCTGCCCATATTGTGATTATAGCTTTCTTTACATTCCAATCGGCGTCCTCAGTAGATTTGTCCGTCCCGGGAATGGTGAAGGGGGTTGCTGTGCAAGCCCTGAGTGCCAGAACGCGAACAGTGAAAGAGAGAGAAGTTTTATTGTAACTGATTCACGATTGCTCCATAAGTTGACCTCATTTTAGGTCTGAGGAGCAGACGGAAGGTTTATTTGTGGTATAACCCAAAATTTTTTGAAGGAAATTACTTAAGAGAGCCGGCGGTTATAGCTCCACGATCTGATCAAGATAGCGTTCCCGCAGCAGGTCGATCGGCTGGCGGGAGTTGGTTTCGGGATCCCAAAAATGCCAGATCCTCCAGCCGTTGGCTGGTCCATTGCGCAGAGCACGCGCCACGGCGTGGATTGAGCCGCGATGCCCATTAAGCACCACTGACCCATCCGCCTGTATGGTTGCTTTCTGCTGCCCCTCAGCACCAAAGAACAGCGCGTCGCCCGGATTGATGAAGCCCTGTTCAACCAGCGTGCCGAAGGGCACACGCTTTCGCTTGCGCAGGTCAGGCGTTAGGAAAACAGGGGCATTAAACTCGAGTTGCATGGCAGAATCGAGGCGTTTGCGTGCCACACGGATGTAGTTTGGCTCCAATTCGATGCCGACAAAGTGCCGCTGCAGCTTCTTCGCCATGGCGCCGGTCGTCCCGGTGCCGAAGAAGGGGTCCAATACGACATCATCGGGTTCGGTAGTGGCAAGCAGCACGCGGTAAAGCAGCGCCTCGGGCTTCTGGGTGGGATGCGCCTTCTTGCCATCTTCTTTCAGACGTTCCTTGCCGGTGCAAATCGGCAGGAACCAATCCGAGCGCATCTGCAGGTCATCATTCAAAGCCTTCATAGCGCGGTAGTTGAAGGTATATTTCGCGCCAGGCTCTTTTTGCGCCCAGAGGAGTGTTTCGTGGGCATTGGTGAAGCGCACGCCGCGGAAATTTGGCATGGGGTTGCTCTTGACCCATACGATATCGTTCAGGATCCAGTACCCCAGGTCCTGCAGGATGCTGCCCACGCGGTAGATATTGTGATAAGAACCGATCACCCAGAGAGTACCCGTGGGTTTGAGCACGCGCCGGCATTCGCTGAGCCACTTACGCGTGAAGTCATCGTAGGCTTCAAGGCTTTCGAATTTGTCCCAGTCCTCGGTGACCCCGTCCACCTTGCTGATGTTCGGCCGCCAAAGGTCGCCCTGCAGCTGCAGGTTGTAAGGCGGGTCAGCAAAGATCAGGTCCACTGAGTCTGCCGGCAGGGTGGGCAGCACCTCGATGCAGTTGCCTTCGATGATGGTGTCTATCCAGGGTAATAATGGATTTTCGGTCATGGTGTTTCTATTGTACTCGCAAGAGAGTCTGTCGATGAAAATTCTTGTTCCCGGAAATTTGAATAAGGATTTTTTCGCCTTTCCGGCTGATTTTGACTATAATCCCTCGTCAGGAGAACACAACATGACATCTCTAACGTCTGCTTACCCCAAAAACTTTACCTACTACCATCCAATCCACGTGCGTTATGCCGATCTGGACACGCTGCTGCACGTGAACAACGTTGCCATCATGCAATACGTCGAAACCGCCCGCACAGGCTACTATCGCGAAACCGGCATCTGGGACGGCACGATGTCCGGCGGGTTTGGCATGGTGGTTGCTTCGGTGCACATTGATTACCTGGTTTCCATCCAGTTTGACGACCAGGTTCGGGTTGGCATCCGCACAGCCCATGTTGGCGGGAAGAGCTTGCGATTCCAGTTCCAGGTGGAAAGCGCTGATGGTGAGACTGCTTTCGCACGCGGGGAAACGGTGATGGTTGCCTACAATCACGCTGAAAACAAGTCACGCCGTGTCCCCCAGGACTGGCGCGAAAAGTTAGCCGCTTTTGAACAGAACGAGGAATTCCTGGCATAAAGACATTAATTCAAATTTTTTCTGCCCTTGGTATCACTTATAGGGCATTATTTACACGGTCCCAGAGGAAGTGGTATCCTTCTCGGATAGAGAAATGCTTTCCGCCAGTCCTCCAGCAAGCGCGCGAAGATTGGTGTATTTTTAGACGAACCAGGAGCCTCTAGCATGAACCAGGAACAACACCCCGCATTACCCACCATCGACACCCCCTACATGATTGACATTCTGACCAAACTGCTCAATACCCCCAGCCCGACCGGATTTTCAAGCCAGGCGATCGCGCTGGTGGAGAAAGAACTGGCCGCCTTCCCGGAAGTCCGTACCGAATGGACGCGCAAAGGCTCCCTGCTTGCCTTCATTCCCGGGGAAGCCGGACCCGACGCACCAACCACGCGCGGGCTGACCGCCCATGTGGATACACTCGGAGGGATGGTGCGCGTTATTAAAGCCAGCGGCAGGCTCGAGCTGACCAGCGTGGGCGGCTTCGCCTGGGGAAGCATTGAGGGAGAGAATTGCCTGGTTCACACCCGCGAAAATGGCACTGTCCGCGGAAGCCTCCTGCCCCACAAAGCCTCGGTCCACGTTTACGAGAACGTGCGCGACGACAAGCGCGATGCCGCCAGCATGGAAGTGCGCCTCGACGCGCGCGTTTCCAGCGCCGCTGAGGTGCGCGAGCTTGGCATCGAAGTGGGCGATTTTGTCTCGTTTGACCCGCGGGTGGAAGTCGTGAACGGGTTTGTCAAATCGCGCCACCTGGACGATAAAGCGGCAGTGGCTAACCTGTTGGCTGCCATTAAAGCCCTGCATGACCATAACCTCAAACCCCGCGAAAGCACCTGCATTCTCTTCAGCAATTTTGAAGAAGTCGGGATTGGAGGAAGCAGCGATTTCCCCGTGAGCCTGGAAGAACTGGTGGCGGTGGACATGGCTGCCATCGGCGACGGACAAGCTTCGGATGAATATCATGCCAGCATTTGCATCAAGGATGCCAGCGGACCTTATCACCACGAGCTATCAAACAAGCTGCGCAAGCTGGCTGCGGCTTATGAAATCCCGGTAAAGGTGGATATTTATCCGCACTACAGCTCAGATGGCAAAGCTTACTGGCGCGCCGGAGGGCATGCCGCCGTGGCGCTGATCGGTCCTGGCGTGGATAGCTCCCACCACTATGAGCGCACCCATACAGACGCGTTAGTGGATACCACCCGGTGGATTTTGGCGTATTTGCTGTCGTAATTCGGATATCAGAGGCTATCTGCAATTAATAAACGCTCAGTTCTCGTGGGTCTCCAGGTTGCGCGAGGGTATTGACCCCACGATCTACCGGCAATTGGGTTAAATCCATCAAGTTTCCCATTAAGATTTCCGATGGCGGATTGAGGGCACGATACGTTCAAGAATCACATCTTTCACGGTGCCCTCAATACCCTGTCGGGCACCTTGTCTCGACCTACGAAAAATGGAACGCCAGACTGCCACGCCCCTTTTTTAAGATTAAGCGGAGGAATGCGGTAATACCGGGGCTCGCGGGGGCTCGCAGTAACTATGTTAAATGTCAAGAGCATACAGGGTTGAAAAGCTCTCCTTTCCTAAGCATTGCATTGAGAATGGTCAGTATCTTGTGCATACAAGCCACTAATGCAACCTTTTTCTCTTTTCCTGCAGCAAGTAGTCGTTCATAAAACG
>DIWN01000063.1 GCA_002423495.1 Anaerolineaceae bacterium UBA6105
GGAAAGCAACATCACCCCCTATACCGGTTACATCCAGAACGAACAAGTCCGCCTGCAGACCGATAAAGAAACCCTCAACAATCTGCAGGGCAAGCTGGATGCGTTAGGTCAATCAATCCCTGAAATACTGGTAAAAAACAAGCATTAAAGAAAAGAGGCAAAAGACCCAAAAAGATCTTTTGCCTCACACTGTTTGCTCGTTTAAGAATCAGGCTATCTCAGCCCTCGTGGTCCACCAAAGTCCCCACCTGCTCGCCGAGAACGGCGCGCATCAGATCGCCGGGTCTCCAGAGATCCAGCACCAGGATGGGCAGGTTATTTTCCATGCAGAGGGTTACAGCGGTTGAGTCCATCACGTTAATTCGCCGCGCGAGGATTCCAAGGTAGCTCAGCTTTTCAATGCGCTCAGCATCCGCGTTGGTTTTTGGATCCTTGTCGTAGATGCCGTCCACCTTAGTGGCTTTTATCACCACGTCCGCTCCAATTTCAGTCGCCCGCAGAGCAGCCGCGGTATCGGTGGAGAAGTACGGATTGCCAGTGCCTCCGCCAAAGATAACCACACGTCCTTTTTCGAGGTGGCGGATGGCGCGCCTGCGGATGTAAGGCTCGGCCACGGTGCGCATCTCGATCGAGGACATGACGCGTGTCATCACCCCGATTTTCTCCAGAGCATCCATCAGCGCCAGGGCATTCATCACCGTCGCCAGCATACCCATATAGTCCGCGGTAGCGCGGTCCATGCCGGTATTCTCGCCGGTTGCGCCCCGCCAGAGGTTACCAGCACCAATCACAATCGCCACATCCACCCCAGTTTCATGCACCGACTTTAGCAGTTCAGCAATCGTGCGGGCTTGGCCAGGGTCAATTCCTTGCCCGTTTTGAGCCGCCAGCGATTCGCCAGAGAGTTTCAGTAAGATGCGCTTATATTTTGCAGTCTTGAGAGTTTCAGTCATGCTATCTCCTTTGTGTGGAACCGGTAAAATAAGAGCCAACCCCTCGGTTGGCTCTTTTGTTTCTTAAGCAGCTTCTTCTTCATCAGCCGTCTGTTGGGTGGTCTCACCCAAAGACCAGCGCACAAAGCGTCGAATTACAATGCGCTCACCCAGGGCAGCAACGCGATCGTTGATCAGATCGCTGACCGTTCGGCTTTCGTCGCGGATGTATTTCTGATTCAGCAGCACGTTCTCGTCCTTGAACTTCTTCATAAAGCCTTCCACAATCTTTGGGATGATCGCTTCGGGCTTACCCTCTGCGCGCACGCGCTCAGTGATCAGGGCAGTTTCTTCAGCTATCACCTCTTCAGGGATATCGGCTTCGGAGACATACTTGGGCGAAGCGGCTGCAATTTGCAGCGCAATTTCGTGTGCAAGTTCTTTAAAGGTATCAGATTTGGCAACAAAGTCGGTTTCGGAGTTGACCTCAACCAGAACTACCATGCGACCTTCACTGTGGATGTAGACTTCCAGGCGGCCTTCAGAGGCTTCGCGATTGGCGCGCTTTTCAGCTTTCTTCAAACCCTTTTCGCGCAGTTCTTCCATAGCTTTGTCAAGATCGCCCTGTGAATTTTGCAGCGCACTGCGGCAGTCCATGATGCCGCAACCGGTTTTCTCGCGCAGTTCTTTGATCATATCAATAGTGATTTCCATGTTATTTCCTCTCTTGTCCGTAGCTCCCGGGAGCAATTATTCCTTTTCGACCTCTGCATCCTCTTCGGACTCGGGCTCTTGCTCATAAACAATCTTGGCACGGGTCGAATCGCCAAGCAACACTTCGTCATCAAGTTCTTCGTCTTCTTCAATGCGGCGTGAGATGGTGGAGCGTGTTTCAACCACGACTTCTTCTTCCTCATCCTTGCGCATCATTTTGCCTTCGATTACTGCATCAGCCATGCGGCCAACAAGTAATTTAATGGCGCGGATAGCGTCATCATTGGAGGGGATCACGTAATCAATATCGTTGGGATTGCAGTTGGTATCAACCAATGCGATCACTGGAATATTTCTCAGATTGGCTTCACGCACAGCGGTATCTTCGCGTTCGATATCAACAATGAAGAGCAGGTCGGGCAGAGTTTTCATGTCCCGGATACCACTCAGGCGGGTCTGCAGACGATTGATCTCGCGCTGGATCATCAGGCCTTCTTTTTTAGTGAGCTTATTGATCTCACCAGTCTCGATCATTTTTTCCAGGCGGGTCAATTCAACGATACGCTGCTGAATAGTGACCCAGTTGGTCAGTGTGCCGCCCAGCCAGCGCTGGTTGACATAAGGCATGCCACAGCGTTCGGCCTCATCTTGAATAGTTTCCTGGGCCTGGCGCTTGGTGCCTACAAAGAGGACGCTGCCGCCAGCAGCAACAGTTTCGCGAACCTTGTTGAAGGCGTCGTCGAGCATTTTGACGGTCTGTTGCAGGTCAATGATGTGGATCCCATTGCGTTCAGTAAAGATATACTGACCCATTTTGGGATTCCATTTATTAGTTCGATGTCCAAAATGGACGCCGCTCTCGAGGA
>DIWN01000044.1 GCA_002423495.1 Anaerolineaceae bacterium UBA6105
TTTCCTGCAAGCTTTTGTAACCTGCAGCGGTGATGGCGCTGTAATGCACGAAGACATCCTTCGCACCCGACTCTGGGGTAATGAAACCAAAACCCTTTTCACTATTGAACCATTTGACGGTTCCGACTTGACGTTCTGACATAATATATTTGATCCTCTCTGAATCGTTTAAAAAAGTTTGTTCGGTTTACTGGGGGTTTGGATCCGGATGACTAGCATTTTGAAAAGCAAACTTCCATGTATAACCTAACTACTATAGCACATTTTGAGCCGTTGTCAAGTGCCTGCAAATGGTTGGTTTGACATTATGTACAAGCTTCTGACAATTCAAAATAGCACTTGCTGATCCAGGAGTGAACCTAACCAAAACGCCTCTACGAGGCTGGGTTGTTGCTGGCGTTGCAGCCGACGCTCAGTCTTAGCTTGTGGGCAGGTTTTGAAAGAGACCCACGGGCTCTTCGAAAATCGATCGTGACCAATGGTTACTCAATGTAATTCATCCACTTAAGCGCACATTTGCCAGGGGAATTATCGGGGTTAAACCTTCCATTCTCCTGTTTCTTGCCCATAAACTGGCTATAATTACCCCTAAGGAGTACGCTACGCTATGACAAAGATGAGAATTGGTTACATTGGTCTTGGAACCATGGGCGCGCCCATGGCAATGAACATCCTCAAAGCAGGTTTCCCGCTAACAGTCTTCAACCGCACACCCTCAAAAGCAGCTGAACTGATTGCAGCTGGCGCGCAATGGGCGGAAACTCCAGCAGCAGTTGCCAGCCACACAGAAATCGTTTTCACCAATCTATCGGATACCCCTGATGTGCTTCAAATTCTCTTTGGGGAGAACGGCGTGATCAATGGGGCTCACCCGGGGATGATCCTGGTGGATAACTCAACCATCAAGCCCTCAGCCAGCCGCGAGATTTTTCAGCGCTTCCAGGAGGTTGGGGTGAGCGCGCTGGACGCACCCGTGAGCGGCGGCGATATCGGCGCGAAAAATGGCACGCTTGCCATCATGGTTGGTGGCGAAGCTGAATCGCTTGAAAAGGTGATGCCGGTTTTTGAGGCGATCGGTAAGAAAATCACGCATGTGGGTGATGCTGGCGCGGGGCAGGTGGCAAAGGCAGCTAATCAGATCATGGTAGCGGCGCAGATGGTGGCGGAGGCTGAACTGATGCTCTTCGCGCAGAAATCGGGCGTGGATGTCGCCAGGGTGATCGAAGCCATCAGGGGTGGGGCGGCGCAGTGTTGGACACTGGATGTAAAACCACAGCGGCTTCTGGCAGGAAACCGAACACCTGGTTTCAAATCCAGTTTGCAGGCAAAAGACCTGAATATTGTGATGGACACCGCGCGTGATTACCAGGCGGTGCTGCCTGGGACCGCGCTCAACAGCCAGCTCTTCAATGGCATGGTGGCGCTCGGAGAAGGCGATCTGGATAATTCTGCGGTTATCCGCATGCTGGAACTGCTAAACGACACAGACTTGATAATTGCTGAATAAGACTGAGCGGATTTGACCAGGCATGCATATTTTGCGCGGGTTGATCCGATAAAACTGAAAAATAACCGGAGGAATAAAGCATGAATTTCGAATTTATCAAACCACTTTTGAAAGAAGACGCAAAGGGAAAAATTGTGATGCTCGTCATGGATGGCCTGGGTGGGTTGCCCCTCACGCCTGATGGCAAGACAGAGCTTGAGACCGCGCAGATCCCAAACATGGACGCGCTGGCTGCAAAATCTTCCCTTGGTCTGCATCATTCGGTGCCTTATGGCATCACTCCCGGCAGCGGGCAGGCGCACCTGGGGCTCTTTGGCTACGACCCGGTGAAGTATGAGATTGGGCGCGGAGTTTTGAGCGCACTGGGTGTGGACTTTGACCTGGGTCCAAACGATGTGGCAGCCCGGGGCAACTTCTGCACTGTGGACGAAAATGGCGTTATCACTGATCGCCGGGCGGGACGCATCCCAACCGAGGTAGGCGAGCGGCTGTGCAATTTGCTGAAAGAAAAGGTTCAACTGCCCGGTGTTGAGCTCTTTTTGACGCCTGAGAAGGAATATCGTTTCGTCTTTGTTTTGCGTGCTGAAGGATTGAGCGGTGATGTCTCGGACACTGATCCACAGGCTGTCGGTAAGAAAGCTCATATTGCTACTGCGACCAGCCTTGAGGCGGAACACACAGCCGAACTGATCCGCGAATTTGTGCGACAGGGAAATGAGATTCTGAAAAATGAAAGCCCTGCCAACAGCTTCGTGATGCGCGGTTTTGCCGGAATGCCAGCCTGGCCAAAATTCCCGGACGTGTGGGGGATCAAGTCGCTTGCGATTGCGATGTACCCGATGTATCGCGGCGTTTCGAAGGTGGTTGGTATGACCGTGATGCCGCCAGCTGAGTCGATGTCTCATGAAATCAGCATGCTTGAGGAAAATTGGAACGATTACGATTTCTTCTTTGTGCACATCAAGAAAACTGACAGCTATGGTGAGGACGGCAATTTTGACGCCAAAGTGCACATCATTGAAGAGGTGGATGCCCTCCTTCCGCGGATCCTGGCTTTGGACCCGGATGTGCTGATCATCACCGGTGACCATTCAACCCCTGCCAAACTGAAAGCGCATTCCTGGCATCCCATCCCAGCTTTACTGTATGCAAAGGATGCACGCCCGGATGGCATCACTAGTTTTGGCGAACGTGCCTGCCTCCAGGGCAGCCTGGGTACGCGTTTTGATGGGAACGAACTGATGCCACTCGCTCTGGCGCTCGCCGGAAGGCTGGAAAAGTACGGAGCATAGGACGCACGCTACCTGGTCTGCCAAAGCAGACCAGGTTTTTTTATCCTGGAGGTTGCGATGTCAGACCAACTCGCGCTGTTGGTAAGCAAATTGGAAGACGGAAAAGTCCGTTGTGAGCTCTGCGCGCACAGGTGCGTGATCCGCCCTGGGCAAAGGGGTCTGTGCAAGGTGCGGGAAAACCGCGGGGGAGAGCTTTTTAGCCTGATTTATGGACGCCTGATTGCCTCCCACGTGGACCCGATTGAGAAAAAACCGCTCTATCACTTTATGCCTGGAAGTTTGAGCTTTTCAATTGCTTCTCCGGGGTGTAATTTTCGCTGCAAGTGGTGCCAAAACGAGGACATCGCACAGATCTCACCTTCGAATGAGCCGGGCAGATTGCCGTACACGCCTCCGGAGCGCGTGGTGGAAACGGCGCTTGCGACTGGCTGCCAAAGCATTGCCTTCACCTATACAGAACCTACGATTTCGTTCGAATACAACCTTGACGTCAGCCGATTAGCACACGAAGCAGGTTTGAAAACTGCTTACATCACCAACGGTTACATGACGCCGGAGATGCTGGAGCTGACGGTGCCAACACTGGATGCGGCTAACGTGGACATCAAAGCATTTGATGATCGGATTCATCGAAAATACACCGCAGGGCACCTGCAGCCTGTTCTGGATTCTTGTGTTGCGCTTCTCAAGGCAGGGGTATGGCTGGAAGTGACTACGTTGGTAATACCGGGTGTAAATGATGATGAGGACCAATTGCAGGGTGTGGCGAAGTTTATCGCCACAAAACTCAGCCAGGATGTGCCCTGGCATATCAGCCGTTACTTTCCGCAGCCGCATTTCCACGAGATCCCTGCGACACCGGCCAAGACGATATTCCACGCGATGGATATTGGTCGTAAAGCTGGATTGAGGTATGTTTACGGCGGAAATCTGGCAGCTTCCACTGATACTAACTGCCCAAACTGCGGCGAACGCGTTATCCGGCGTATGGGATACGCGGACGCAATTTTGAACTTAAACGAGGGCGCCTGCCCTAAATGTGGGTTTAGGATTGCAGGCGTCTGGTAGATCGATTTAATTAAACCGATTAATCTTTTGTTATCTAAACAGTACAAAACCTGCCTTTTTTGACCAAATCAGCAAGAGCATCCATGTTTGGCTTGACATAAGCATCCTGTTCAAAGAATGGCACCACTTCTCGAATCGCGTGATAAGCCTTTGTTGTGCCCTGACCCAAACTCATGCCGGGGTGATCCTGCAGCCTGAAATCAATCGCCTGGGCGGCACTCATCAACTCGATGGCGATGACTGTGCGCACATTCTCAACAATCTGCTGGCAATGTAAAGCGGCATTAGCGCCCATGCTGACATGATCTTCCACGTTGCCTGAAGAGGGGATGGAATCCACGCTGTCCGGATGGGCGAGCGTTTTGTTTTCCGAGCACAG
The DNA here is from genome assembly GCA_002423495.1 of Anaerolineaceae bacterium UBA6105. Lineage (GTDB taxonomy): Bacteria > Chloroflexota > Anaerolineae > Anaerolineales > Anaerolineaceae > Mesolinea. The sequence goes on from DIWN01000044.1 coordinate 4,247, forward strand.
GGCTGCGGCAGTATATTGCAGGAGCATGAAGCCTGAGTTCAAGCCACCATGGGCAGCCAGGAAGGAAGGGTAATGCTCGGGGTGATTGTCTATCAGCTTGGCGATGCGGCGCTCGGATATGTTGCCGAGGTCGGTCATCGCGATCGAAAGGAAATCAAGCGCAAGCGCAAGGGGTTCACCATGGAAGTTGCCGCCAGAAAGGATTGTTACCTCATCATGTTCGTCAAAGAAAAGCAGGGGGTTATCGGTAACGGCGTTAAGCTCAATATCAATGACCTTTTGCGCGTAGTTGATAGCACTATGCACGGCTCCATGCACTTGCGGTACGCAGCGCAGGGTGTAGGCATCCTGGACGTTTTTCGAGTTGTCCGGGCGGGTCAGTTCACTGCCGGCCAGTAATTCAAGCAGGTTGGCAGCCGTTTCGGCTTGCATCGCCTGCGGACGGCTGGCGTGGATCTGGGGGGAATAGGCGCGTAGAGTGCCATTTTGGGCTTCAAGCGAAAGTGCTGAAGCGCAGTTGGCAGACTTCAGAACGATTTGTGCTTCGTGGACCTGCAGAGCACCGATAGCTGTCATCATTGTGGTGCCGTTGGTAAGAGCAAGCCCTTCCTTGGCGCCCAATTTGACCTGTTTTAGATTGTTTTCCCGGAGGATTTCCGCGGAAGGTCTAATCCGACCCTGAAAACGCACCTCGCCCTGCCCGATGAGCGGGAGCGCCATATGGGCAAGCGGAGCAAGGTCGCCACTGGCACCAAGAGACCCCTTCGAAGGGATTATCGGCAGGATGTTTTTGTTAAGCAAAGTGAGCATCAGCTGAAGGGTCTCAAGGCGGATGCCGGAATGCCCCTTGGCGAGGGTGTTGGCGCGGATGATCATCATCGCGCGCACAACTTCGGCTGGCAATTCCGGACCTGTACCGACGGCGTGGCTGAGGATGATATTTTCCTGCAGCTTCTCCACGTCCTCAGGCGGGATCAAACGATCCTTGAAAGCGCCAAAGCCGGTGGTGATACCGTAGGCAATACGCCCTTCGCTGACGAATTTGGCGACTGCATCAGCTGCCCGCTGGATGCAGGGAATAGCTTCGGGGTCAAGAGTGACCTGAGTGTTGGGATTTCTCGCGGCTTCAACAAGCTGGGGGATGGTGAGTGAGCAACCGTTAAGCGCCAGATTTGCCATGAATTCTCTCCTTTTATTGTAGAAGTCAGGCTTCGATGATCTCGATCGTATGTAATTTCACAGCGGGCGAACCAACGCGCATTGGGTCACGCTCGGGGATAGCGAAGAGGACATCGAGACCACTCGTGACCTCGCCAAAGATGGCGTGTTTACCGTCCAGCCAGGGGGTGGGAGCGTGGGTGATAAAGAATTGGGAGCCGTTGGTGTTGGGACCAGCATTTGCCATGGAGAGGATGCCGGGTTTGCTGTGTTTCAGCCCAGCGCCGAATTCATCTCGGAAGGAATAACCTGGTCCGCCGCGACCGGTGCCGGTGGGGTCGCCAGCCTGAGCCATGAAATCTTTGATAACACGGTGGAAAATGGTGTCGTCATAGTAGCCTTCACGGGCAAGGAAGACGAAGTTGTTGACTGTGTTGGGGGCTTTATCAGCAAAGAGGTTGACTTCAATATCGCCAAGGTCTGTCTTGAGGATGGCGGAGTATTTTTTGTGCAAGTCAAGCTTAAATTCAGGGGTTTTTGTCCATTGCTTTTGTGTCATTTTTATTCTCCTTAGGCTGATTTTATCAGAGGTTCGGTTAAAAGCCTATGAGTGGCGGCTAGCTCTTTTTGTGTAACTTTGTATTTGAAGTAATTCGCGAAAGAGGCAGTTATAAAAACAAGGCATGTTTTACTGAACATGCCTTGTTTATTAGTTGTTGAGTTTGCAATTTTGATTGTAGAACCTACTCCGACCAGTTCTCCAAGGCCTTCTTAACATCTGCCAGGAAGTTATCACCACTTTCGCCGTCAATCGCGCGGTGGTCGAAAACGAGTGAGAGGTAAACCATCGGGCGGATGGCGATCGAATCGTTGCCGTTCTCATCGGTGATCACAACCGCGCGCTTCTGCATGGCACCTGTACCAAGAATGCCCAGTTGGGGTTGGTTGATGATGGGCATGGCAAATAGCGATCCTGCCGTGCCGTGGTTGGTGAGCGTGAAGGTACCTCCACGAACATCATCAGGCGTAAGCTTTTTGCTGCGGGCGCGTTCAACCAGGTCGTTAACCTGGGAGGCAATACCTTTCAGAGAAAGATTCTGGACCTGCTTGATGACCGGGACGATCAGCCCGCCTTCACCCAGCGCCACTGCCATGCCAATATTGACATCGCTGTAGGCGAAGATGCCTTCATCTGTCCAGGTGGCGTTAACGATTTTGTGCTCACTCAGCGCCTTAGCCATTGCCGCCACAAAATAGGCTGTCAGGGTCAGGTTAACCCCGTCGGCAGCAAATTTGGCTTTGTTTGCCTTGCGGTGAGCCAGCACACGGCTCATGTCCACTTCCATGACGGTTAAAACGTGTGGGGAGGTCAGGACTGAATCAACCATGCGGGCAGCGATCTGCTTGCGCGTGGAGGTGTGGGGGATGAGGGTGCCAGGAATGTCGGTGGGTACAGACGCTGCCTTGGCAGGTTGCGCAGGCTTTTCTTTCAGTTCCGGTTTGGGTTCCGGGGTTCGAGGCGCTTCTTTCTTCGGGCTGGCCAGGTAGGCTTCCACATCCTGCTTGGTGATGCGACCGCCTGAGCCTGTGCCCTGGATCTGGTCAGGATCGAGCTGGTGCTCGTCAAACATTTTCCTGACTAACGGGGAAAGGAAGCTTGTTTTACTTGCTGTTTTTTCAGCCACAACCGGTTTTTCCTGCTCAACTACTTCAACCGAAGCTTCTTTAGCTTGCGGAACCTGTGCGGGTTCTTCTGCCTCTTCGTCTATGGACTCTCCAGGTTCGCCGATCAGTCCCATAATCTCACCAACGTTAACGGAATCACCCGCTGCCACATCGATGCGCAGCAGGGTGCCCGCAATCGGGCTGGGGAATTCTGTCACGACCTTGTCGGTTTCGAGTTCCACCACTGATTCAAATTCCTCCACAGTGTCTCCGACTTGTTTGAGCCAGGCAACCACTGTCAGTTCTTCCACACCTTCGCCCGGTCTTGGGGCGATTAATTTCGTAGCCATTGATCCTCCTAAAGAATGGCAGGGAAGCGATTGGGGTCGCTTTCCCGCATGATTTCATAAACCGCGTTGAAAATAGTTTCCGCGTTGGGTTTGCTGTAATAATCGCCATCGGTACCGTAAGCCGGGCGGTGGTTGGCAGCGCTGAGCGTGCGTGGTGAAGAGTCCAGCCACTGGTACCCGCCTTGCTTCTCGAGCACTTCCTGCATCATGTAGGCGGTGGTGCCGCCGGGCATGTCCTCATCCACAAAAAGCACACGTGAAGTCTTTTTGAGTGAGTCGACGATCATGTGATTCAGGTCGAAGGGCAAAAGGGTCTGCACGTCGATCAGCTCCACGTCAATGCCAACCTGGGCAAGTCTTTCGACCGCTTGCTGGGCAATGCGCACGGTCGCTCCGTAGGTCACCAGGGTCAGGTCTTTTCCTTCCCTGAGCACTTCGGGCACACCAAGGGGCAATTTAAATTCGGCGATATTGTCTGGCAGGCGTTCTTTGAGACGGTAACCATTCAGAACCTCGACGACCAGGGCAGGATCATCCCCTTCGATAAGCGTGTTGTAGAAACCTGCTGCCTGGGTCATGTTGCGCGGGACTGCCACATGGATTCCCCGAATGAGGTTGATGATGCCTGCCATCGGCGAACCAGAGTGGAAGACGCCCTCAAGACGATGACCGCGTGTGCGGATGATCACAGGGGCTTGTTGGCGGCCAACCGTGCGCCAGCGCAAGTTGGAGAGGTCGTCTGCCATGATCTGGAGCGCGTAAAGCAGGTAATCGAGATATTGTATTTCAGCTATCGGGCGGAAGCCGCGCAAGGCGAGACCAATTGCCTGACCGAGAATTGTGGCTTCACGAATGCCTGTGTCGGCAACACGCAAAGGACCATACTTCTCCTGCAGTCCGCGGAAAGCCTGGTTGACATCGCCAAGATTGCCAACGTCTTCACCAAAAGCGACCATCAAAGGCTCGCGGGAAAGAATTTCATGAAATGCTTTATTAAGCACTTCGAAGCCCATCAGGGTTGGCGAGTTTTCGCTAAATTTCGCTTGAACTGGCTTCACTTTCAGAGGTGACTTGTCTGAGTCTGAGAAAAGGAACTTGTTATAGTAGGCCTGTTTTTCAGTTTCCAGGTTGGTTGAGAGGTCCACCAGGGCTTTACGCGCTTCAGTGGCTTGATCTTTAGTGAGAACCAATGCCTGGTGAATGGCAGTGGCCGCATCACTAAAGATGGGGTCCTGTATGCTGACAAGCTGCTTATTGATTGTTTCAATTTCTGCTTTTTGGGCAGACGCGTTGGCGGCAAGATCAGAAAGCTTTTGTGAAGTGGTCTTAACAAACTGCTTGATAGGACCCTGGAAGCTTTCCCATGCCCGCTTGCGGGCCTGTTCGACGGTTTTCTTGTCTTCGACCTCAAACACGCTGAGCTGCTCGTCGGTGGCGACGTTGTTATCAATCAGATACTGGCGGTAACGACGCAGGCAGTCATTATCGTACTCCCACTCAAGGCGTTCTTTGGATTTGTAACGCTCATGGGAACCGGAGGTGGAGTGCCCCTGGGGTTGCGTGGCGTCCGTGACGTGAACCAGGGCGGGGATGTGATACTTGCGGGCAGTGTCAGCAGCTTCCTCGTAAGTCTGCAGCAGCGCCGGATAATCCCATGCGTCTACCTGGTAGAGATCGTAACCGCGGTCGCACTGTTCAGCCGGGCAAGGCACACGCTGGAAACCTTGCAGAATAGCGTGAATGTTTTCTTTCACCATCTGGAATTCATTGGGGACCGAGATGCCATAGCCGTCATCGTAAATGCTCATGACTGCCGGGGCGTGGAGCACGCCGATGGCGTTGACCGTTTCCCAGAAGAGACCTTCAGATGTTGAGGCATTGCCAATGCTGGTCCAGGTGATCTCATTGCCGTTCTGGCTGAAATTGTCGAATTTTTTCAGCCCCGCATTTTTGCGATAAAGCGCTGAAGCATATGCCAGACCGACAGCCCGGGGCATCTGAGCAGCCGTGGGGGCAATGTCTGCGGATGAATTGTAGCGTTCGGTTTGCGTGAGCCAATTGCCTTCCGCGTCGATCAGCTGCGTGGAGAAATGCCCGTTCATATTGCGACCACCGCTGTTAGGATCGAAATCCGGGTCAGCATGCGCATAGAGTTGCGCGAAGAATTCTTCGAGTGTGAGCAAGTCAAGCGCCATCATCCAGGTTTGATCACGATAGTACCCCGAACGCCAATCGCCTTTTTTAAAAGCACGGGCGATTGCCAGCTGGGGGAGTTCTTTTCCGTCACCAAAGATACCAAACTTGGCTTTGCCGGTCAGGACCTCACGGCGACCGATGATGGAAGCTTGCCTTGAGCGATAACCGAGGCGATAGTCTGCGATCAGTTCTTGCGGTGATAAAGGTAAATTTTGTTTTGAATTATCCATAGCCTTCCATCCATGCTTTTAGACTAATTATAGAGAGTGAACGAAGGAGAGGCAAAAAATTGTACAGGGGAAGGAGAGGATAAGATGCTGTTGTTGAGGGCTTATTAATGGCGATCAGCCCTTTACCGCACCGCCGAGCATGCCGCGGATGAAGAAGCGCTGGAAGAGCACATAAATCAGGATTGTTGGCAAGGCGACGATGATCGCACCGGCTGCCATGAGGGGGATGTTGGCTGTGTATTTGCCCTGGAAGAAAGCCAGACCCACTGGCAGGGTGCGCAGTGCTTCGTTTTGCACCAGGACAAGGGCGAGGAGGAACTCGTTCCAGGTCCACATGAAAATCAGGACAAGCAGCGTGGTGACAGCTGGTTTGGCGATCGGCCACAATATGTGCCAAAGTGTCTGCCAGCGGGAGCAACCATCGATGGTTGCGGCGTCGGTTAATTCCCCGGGAGTATTTTCAAAGAATGAAGCCATCCACATCGTGCCAAACGAAACGCTCAATCCGACCTGGGGGAGGATCAACGCCCAAAGTGTGTCGTTTATTCCGATGGTATCCATGAGTTTGTAAAGGGGGATGATGACCGCCTCAAATGGCACCATGTAGCCAATTAGCATGAGAGGAAAAAGCCAATTCTTTCCCGGGAGGGGTAGCGCGCCAAAGGCATAACCGCTGAGCGTGGAGAGAAAAACGCTGGAAATCACGACAGCAGTTGTGACGATGACACTGTTTTTGAAAAAGACATTGAAACGTCCCACCCGCCATGCCTGTCCAAAATTGTCCAAACTCCAGTTGCTTGGAAGTGAGAATGGTCCACCCATGATTTCTGTGCTGGTCTTAAAGGCACTGGTGAACATTCCCCAAATGGGGAGAAGCACCACCAGCATGAAAACAACCAGGATGAGATAGCGGGGCAGGAGTTTCTTCCAGGGATATTTCACGCGTTCTCCTCAATCCCCTGCCGCTGAAAGCGGCGAATGAACAGCGAAATGATGAGAATGATGACAGTCAGGACAGTCGCAATGGCAGCGGCATAGCCGATGCGGTTGTTGGTGAAGGCAGCACGGTAAATGAGAAAGCCTGTGACCATGGTTGACTCGCCGGGTCCACCCCGTGTGGTGGTGTAGACCAGGTCAAAGACGCGCAGGGCGGCGATGATGGTGGTTACCAGGGCGACAGCAATCTCGGAACGTAGTCCGGGAACGGTGATATGGATGAACTGACGAAAGGCGTTGGCGCCATCCAGGCTGGCAGCTTCGTAGTACTCATCCTGGATGTGCTGCATGCCCGCCAGGAAAAGCACCATGCAGAAACCGTATTGCACCCAAGTGCCAATGCTGCCCACAGCAGGTAAGGCCCAGGTGAAATCGCCCAGCCAACTGATCGCTAGGCTGTCCAATCCGATCTGGCGCAGAAAGGTGTTGATGGGTCCGAAGATTGGGTTGAACATCCAGCGCCAGATCACACCAACGACCACCATGCTGATAACCTGGGGAAGAAAAAGCGCGGTGCGGAAGAAAGCAAAACCCGGAATGGGTCGGCGGCTAAGCAGGGAAGCCAAAAAGAGCCCAATCATGATCGGGATGATACTGTAGAAAATGACAAAAATCAGGTTGTTTCGCAGGGCATTGTGAAATTTGGGATCCGTAAAAAGCTCAGCATAGTTTGCAAGCCCGATCCAAACCTTATTCTGGCTGAAACCATCCCACTGGAAGAAACTGCTGCGGATGGTTTCGAGAATGGGTAAGAAAGTAAATAGGAGATACACCAACAAAGCCGGAAGGAGGTACAACCAGCCCTTCCAGCGTGATTCTCCAGGATACTTGTTCGTCACATTCGCCATGGGTAAATGAAAAAGACCGGCACAATAAGTACCGGTCTTTGGATTTTGTGTCTACTTCGATTGTGACTGCAGGTAAGCGCTGTAGTCAGCTTCGACTGCTTCTGTGAAATTGGCTGGGGTGGAAATGCCGCCCAGCAGTTTCTGTAATTCCGCAACCAGGGTGTCATAGAAAGTTGGGGTTGCCCAGTCGATGTAATGACCGACGGCATTACCCTGATTGATCGTATTCCAGGCATTGAGCGTGTCACCGAAGAGATTCTTGGTGTCTATCTTGCTGCCTTCGGGTAGAGCCATCGCCGGGAGCATACCAGCTTCATCCCAGAGCTCAGCGGCACGCGGACTGATCATCCAGTTGAGGTATTCCGCCGCCAATTCTTGCTTTGTGGAAGTTTTACGAATGGCAAAGGGGATGCCTACACCCCCGATAGCCAGACCAGTTTTGCCGGCATAAGGGGGTAACAGGAAGAAACCGAATTCCTGGTCAGTGCCAACCATCAGTTCAGGTGCCAGCCAGGAACCAGTGATGGTCATTGCGCCATTTCCGGCTTTGAAGAGATTGTTGCTGTCATCGTAGCCGATGCCAGGGAAACCATCGCTGAAATAGCCGGCATTGGACCAGTCCTGCAGAATTTGAGCGGCCTGACGATTTTCGGGGGTGTCAAAGCTGACATTGTTGACGGCATAGGTGAGATTGTTGATGTAATCCAGCGAGACCAGCAGATGCTGAATGGCGCTGTATTCATGAATGGCGTTCCAGCCATCCAGTGATCCAAATGAGATTGGGGTAATATCTGCAGCTTTGATCTCGGCGAGCAAGGCTTCGAAATCTTCAAATGTAGTGGGAACATCCCAGCCATTTTTCTTGAAGAGATCCTTGTTGTAGAAAACGCCCACTACTTCAGCGGTCGGGCTGACACCGTAAAGATTGCCTGAGCCGAAGGTTTTGCCATCTTCAGTAAAACTGTTGCGACTGGCAACGCTGGTAGAAAAGACTGTGCCCCAGTCATATTTTTCAAGGTAGGAGTTGAGTGGGAGTAGCAGCCCGGCTTCCACCAAAGCGCCCATGTCATTGCGCCCCTGGTTGACCTGGGCCACGTCAGGACCATCGGTATTGGCGAGCGCAAGCTTGACCGTAGTCTGGAGATCTGCAAGCACTTTGACTTCCCGCTGGATGCGAACCCCGGGGTTGGCAGCTTCGAACTCAGCGTTGAGGGTTTCGATGACCTTGCTCTCCTCGTCCCGATAAAACTGGTCCCAAACCAACAGGACCTGTTCATCCGTACCGGTGATAGGGGTTTGATCGGTCGGTGAAGCGGGTTTAGCGCATGCTGAAAGGAGGATCATCAGGGCAAGGCTTAGTGACAAAAAAATACTGCGTTTCTTCATTGTGCTCTCCTCGAGAAATTGAAGTTATTTATTTCAAAATGAAATTATAACCCAGCAAATAATGAAACAAATGCGCTGTCGAACAATATTGAAAAATTCTTGTTGAAGTCGAGTGTGGTTATAATGGGATAAGTTGTGGATTCTTGGTTAAAAAAAGGAGAGAAATGACCATCGAAAAGACCGCAAATGAACTGAGCCATATTTACAAAAGCTTATCCTGGCAATTGTTGGAAGTAACAGAAAATGCAGCGATCGCTGCCGCCCGGGCTGCTGGTCAGGGCGACAAGAACCTGGCAGATAAAGCAGCAGTGGATGCGATGCGGACTGCTCTCAATCGCATCCCGGGGGTTTTGAGCAATATCAAAATCGGCGAAGGTGAACGCGATGATGCCCCGATGTTGTTTATCGGCGAGAAGATCGGAGAAGGGGATATTAACATTGACATCGCGGTGGATCCACTTGAGAACACCAACGCCACCGCTAATCTGAATTCTGGAGCTGTTTGCGTGTTGGCAGCCGCTCCATCGGGAGGATTGGCGCAGGCTTCGGACACCTACATGGATAAACTCTGTGTGGGGAGAGATGCGGCTGACTACGTGGATATCCGCCTGGCACCGGAAGAAAACGTCCGGCGATTGGCGAAAGCACTTAAACGTCGGGACCACCGGGAGCTCACCATCACGGTGCTGGACCGTCCGCGAAACGAGGAGTTGATCCAGAGATTACGTTCCACTGGAGCGAGAGTGCGGTTGATCCTGGATGGAGATTTGATGCCGAGCGTTTTCAGTTGTTTCAAGGGGGTTGGCGTGCATGCAGTCATGGGTATCGGAGCGGCACCGGAAGGGGTTATCTCTGCAGCGGCGATCAAGCTACTGGGCGGCAAAATGCAGGCTATTTGGAAACCCAAGGACGCGGCAGATGAAGAGCGGCTGAAGAAGATGGGTGTCAGATTGGGAGAGGTTTATACCCAGGATGACCTTGCTCCAGCGGACGACCTGATTTTCTGCGCGACCGCGGTAACGCCAATCATGACGACTTCCAAAGCAGTGTTGGAAGGGGTCAGCTTCTTCCCTGGTGGAGCAAAGACGAGCAGCCTGGTGATCACACGGGGTTTTATGAACTTTGTTCCTACCACGCATGTGCTCGATCCGCTGGTGTTTGAGGAAGAGAAAAGTGAGTTCCGACTGTATTAATCGAGCCGGGGTATACTATCTGTTCAATATTAGAACGAGGTAACACATGAAGAAAGCAATTATTACCGGCATTACCGGTCAGGATGGGTCTTACCTGGCAGAACTGCTGCTGACTAAGGGCTATGAAGTCCACGGCATCATCCGCCGGGCAAGTACATTCAACACGAAACGCATCGACCACCTTTACAGGGACCCTCACATTGTGGATGGCAGCGCAAGGCTGTTTTTGCATTATGGTGATATGGGCGCAACCGGAAGCCTGAGTGATGTAATCTACGATACCAAACCGGAAGAAATTTATCACCTGGCGGCACAAAGCCATGTGCGCGTTTCGTTTGATATGCCAGAATATACGGCTGATGTGACGGGTGTTGGTACCACGCGGATGCTCGAGGCAGTACGCCGGCTTGGCAAAGGCACGCGCTTCTATCAGGCGTCAACCAGCGAGCTATTTGGTTCTGCCACGCCTCCTCAATCTGAGGCAACTCCATTCCATCCCCAAAGTCCGTACGCAGCTGCTAAACTCTACGCATATTGGATGGTTGAGAATTATCGCGATGGCTATGGCATGTACACCGTGAATGGGATCCTGTTCAATCACGAGTCACCCAGGCGAGGTGAAACCTTCGTCACCCGTAAAATTACACGGGCATTGGCTGCGATCATTGCCGGCAGGCAAGACAAACTCTTCCTGGGAAACCTGGACGCCAAACGGGACTGGGGTTACGCGCCCGAGTTCGTCGAGGCGATGCACATGCTGCTGCAGCAGGATGAGCCGGATGATTACGTGATTGGGACGGGTGAATCGCATTCTGTCAGAGACTTCCTGGATGAATCATTTGGCTATGCGGATCTGGACTGGACGAAATATGTCGAGATCGATCCACGCTATTTTCGTCCAACCGAAGTGGATTACTTGCTTGCCGATCCAAGTAAAGCCAAGGCCAAGATTGGGTGGTCGCCAAAAGTCAAGTTCCACGAACTTGTCCGCATCATGGTGGACGCGGATCTTGAGCTGATGGGCTTGCCGCATCCAGGTGAGGGCAAGAAGATCATCAAAGAACGTTTTGAAGGCTGGCACCGTTGGGAAGACCAGGTTAAGACGATGGATAAATGATCCATCGAGAATAAAATATGTTAGAATAAAAAAGCGGAGTAGTAACCCCGGACTGCACTGACAGAGAAAGGCATACGTGTTGAGAATGCCTGCAGCAAGCAGAGGGGCGAAGTCGCCGCGAATGATTGGCTGAAGAAACCTGAAAAGGGATTAGACCAGCCCGGGAGAGCCCGTTAGCGCTCAACCCAAGCGCGATCCAATCGGATCGAATTGAGGTGGTACCACGGAAGATAACTTTCGTCCTCAACGGGCGAAAGTTTTTATTTAAGCAACGAGAGGTGTTGGATGACTGAACTGCCAAAAACGTATGACTTTAGAGAGTATGAAGAAAAAATCTACCAGGAATGGGAAGAGAAGGGCTATTTTAAGCCGACAAATGACCCCAACCTGCCGGGGCATGACCCGAACGTTGAGCCGTTTGTGATCGTTATCCCACCCCCGAACGTGACGGGTGCTTTGCATCTGGGGCATCCTTTGTTTGTGGCCACCCAGGACATCATGATCCGTTACCACCGCATGAAGGGTGAGCCGACATTGTGGGTTCCGGGAACTGACCACGCGGGAATTGCAACCCAGCTGCAGGTGGAAAACCTGCTTCGCAAGGAAGGGACCTCCCGTGAAGAATTAGGACGTGAAGCCTTTGAAGAACGCGTCTGGCAATGGAAAGAGAAGTACGGCGGAGAGATTATCAACCAACTCAGGAGATTGGGTGCTTCCTGCGATTGGGAACGGGAGCGTTTCACGCTTGACGAGGGATTATCACGGGCTGTAAGGGAAGCTTTCGTGCAGTTATACGAAAAAGGGCTTATCTATCAGGGTCCACGCATGATCAATTGGTCGCCCGGGCTGCAAACAGCTGTCTCTGACCTGGAAGTGGAATATTCAGAGGAACAGGGCAAGCTCTATCACTTCAAATACATGCTGGCAGACGGCAGCGGGGACTACATCCCGGTAGCCACCACGCGTCCGGAGACCATTCCCGGCGATACAGCCGTGGCAGTGCATCCCGAAGATAAACGCTACGCACGGTTTGTCGGGAAAAAGGTAATCGTTCCGATCCTGGGCAGGGAAATCCTTGTGGTAGCCGATGATTATGTGGAGAAGGATTTCGGGACAGGCGCGCTCAAGATCACGCCAGGGCATGATCCGCACGACTATGAAATTGGTGAACGCCACAACCTGGCTTTGATCAACATCATGAACAAGAATGCCACATTGAACGAGAATGCAGGCAAATACGCAGGCATGGAGCGCTTCAAAGCCCGCAAAGCGATCTGGGCAGATATGACAGAGGCAGGTTTGGTGCTTAAAGAGGAACCCTACCTGATGAATGTGCCCCGTTCCCAGAGGGGTGGGGAGATCGTGGAGCCGCTGGTGTCGACCCAGTGGTTTGTGAAGATGGACAGCCTGGCAGAAATGGCAGCAGAATCTGTGCGCAATGGAGATGTTCAGTTTGTGCCGGACCGTTTCACCAAGGTCTTCCTGAATTGGATGGATAACATCCAGGATTGGTGCATCAGCCGGCAGTTGTGGTGGGGGCACCGCATCCCGGTCTGGTATTGCCAGGACTGCCGGGAAGTGATTGTTGCGCGGGAAGATCCCAGCATGTGTCCCAAATGCGGATCGCATAATCTGCAGCAGGACCCTGACGTGTTGGATACCTGGTTCTCCTCAGGTCTTTGGCCTTTCTCGGTGTTTGGCTGGCCGGACGCGACACCAGATTTCAAGTACTTCTACCCGACCAGTGTGATGGAAACGGGGTACGACATCATTTTCTTCTGGGTGGCGCGTATGGTAATGGACGGGCTTTTCTTTACTGATAAAGCACCCTTCCACACGGTCTACCTGCACGGCATGGTGCGCGATGACAAGGGTCAGAAGATGAGCAAGACCAAGAACAACGTGATTGACCCACTGGTGCTGATGAACGAATACGGCACAGACGCGCTTAGGTTCTCGCTGGTGGTGGGGTCCAGCCCGGGCAATGACCAGAACGTCGGCACGAAAAAGGTGGAGGGGAACCGGAACTTTGCCAACAAAGTGTGGAATATCGGTCGGTTTGTGATCAACGCCATCAACAACATTGAGGAACCGACAAAAGCTGAGCCGCAGTGGACGCTGGCCGATTCGTGGATCTGGGCACGCACAAAACAGACGGTCAACAGCGTAAATAAACTGTTTGAAAGCTACCAATTTGGGGAGGCTGGCAGGCAGGTGTATGAATTTTTGTGGAACGATTTTGCCGACTGGTACCTGGAAGCCTCAAAGAGGCAGCTGGCAGAAGGCGGAGAGCGGGCTGCTTATACGGCGATAATTCTGGCAGATGCGCTCGGTTTGATGCTGCGCCTGTTGCATCCATTTACGCCTTTTGTAACCGAAGCGCTGTATGGATATCTGAAGGAAGCCTGCGAGACAAACCAATACATCTACAACCCTGAGAAAGATTGGGAAGAGCACTTGATTGCAGCCCGTTGGCCAGAACGCATGCCTCAGGAGGGATGGGAAGGGGCGGCGCTTAAAGACTTCGAGTTGGTACAGGAAATGGTGCGTACCATCCGAAACCTTCGCTCTGAGTTCAAAATTGAACCGAATAAAAACATTGATGCCATCCTGGTGAGTGAGAGCAAAGTTGACTTTTTGCAGCAGAACCGGAATTTGTTGATCGATTTAGCTGGTCTGAACGAGGATGATCTCAAAATTTTTTCAAGCAAGCCCGATACTGAGGGTTTGACCGTGGTCGTTATTGAGGATATCGAGATTTACCTTGACCTGAGCGCGAGTGAGGAAACCCAACTTGACCGTGAACGCCTGGAGAAGGAACTGGCAGAAGCGAAAAGCCAGATAGAACGGCTTGAGAAGCTGCTTGCTTCTCCGTTCGCCCAAAAGGCACCGGAAAAAGTGGTGCAGACCGAAAGGGAAAAGCTTGAGGGTTACCTCACTGCGGCGCAGAAGCTACGCGAGAGATTGATGTAAAACAGAGCCTCCCCGAGAACAAATCGGGGAGGTATTTTTTTATTGCAGACGGAGCTTCTCGAGCAGGATGATGCGTTTCAGAATCGCGACTGAAACCGCGTAGGTGGAATCCATGCCAAAGTACGAGAGACCACCAGCGCCGAGGTTCTTCCCCTTGGAATAGGGTGTGTCGGAGACGTAGTGCAGGATGCCCAGGTCGAAGGGCAGGCCGTAAAGATTAACGATTTCATCGACAGGATGCCGCTGCGGGCGGAAAAGTTCACAGATGGCAGAAAGATAGGGTCCGGCTTCCATTTCGACGTCGGTGTAACCTTCACGGTAGACGACGTCGAGAACATTGCGGTTCTGCAGGAAGGTGCCCATGACTGAGACTGCTTTTTGATTGTCCAGAACGGTGCCGAAATTGAGATTGGGGGCAATATCCGCGGCGGTGAAGTTGTTGTTGAAAAGATAAGTATTGCGCGAGTGTTCATCGTACACCACATTTGGCAGCACAACATCCCCGCGGACACCATTCAAGCTGGCAGCTTTACCCATGATGTAGATGCCAAGTATCTTGCTGCTGTTTTCCGCGATTTTTGTCAGCAGGTTGTAAGCAGCAAAACCAAGTGGATAGTCGATGTTCAGGATGATAGCATCACTGTCCTGGAGAAAGGCGAGATGAGAACTGTCACCGTCCGGTATCAGGCGGGGGTCAATTGTGTTGGGGTTTAGCTTATGAAGCTCCATCACGCTGGCTTCCACGTCAAAACTGTGGGCACTGCTGAGGCGGGTAATGCCGCGATCCTCTTCGAAGGCAATCTGTTCAGATATCAGGGGACTCTCGGGGTGGGCAGAGAGATAGTTGCGCATGGCGTAATAGAAGAAATTTTCCTGGCTGGCTTTATTGGCTTCCTGCTTTATTTCTTCCCATTCAGCGCGCAAGGAAGGTTGGTCTTTCTCAATAAAGTTCAACAGGTCGGTGCGTTTTGTCAATGAAAAACCAGAAAGCAGATTGGCAAGACTGTGCGTGTTGGATGAGACAAAGTAGATCGGACGCCTGGTAATTGCCGGGACGTGCGTTTCGATATTTTTCCACCAGCTCTCGGTCGCTTTGCGGTAATCGTTCAGGGAGCCGCTGACAAGTTGAACTGTGAGGTCGCTTGTTTCGGAGGCAATATGGGACATGTATTTATTGAAGTTGTCTCCCATTACTGTGTATAGCCTGGCGAGTTCCTCTTCTTTGATCTGTAAATGTTTGGCGAGTTGTTGAAAGTTCTGCGGATCGTCCGGTTTGGCAGAGGAAAGCAGACCTTCCGGAAGGGTGTTCAGCAGAAAGTGAAGTTTGTTCCATTCGATCTGCAAGGCGGTCAAAGCAGGAATGACGTCGTCAATGTCGGAACGGGAGGCGATGTAACAGGCTAATATTTGACCTCCGTTGTAAAAACATCGCCTGCGGCGTGCTTTCGCGCTGACATCTTTCCAGGTCTCGATATCGCCATAGCCGTAACTGGCAAAATTTTCTGCGGATTGACCAAGGATGACTTTCTTCACATAAAAAATGGCTTCCGGCAGGCGTAACAAGGCGTAAAGCAAGGCGGAAATATCTGGAGAGTCCTCACGGGACTTGGTGTGGAGGGAAGAATTCATCCCCGCGTGCACCTCTTCGAGGGTGCGGATGCGGACCTCGTTAGAGGAGCGCAACAGCGAATAAATGGTGCGCAAGTACAGATCTATTTCTTCAGATGATCGGACAGGAACGGTTCTTTCCATAGCGTGTTTGCCTTTTAGTGTTTAAACGATTTATAGAAATTTTATCACGGCGATTATTACCTGCAACCTCCCTTATAATACACCTATCAAATTATCACAGAAGTAATGGATGGGAGTGAGATTGTATGCTCTACCTTGTTGCCACACCAATTGGAAATTTAGGGGATATGACCTACCGCGCGGTAGAAGTTTTGAAGAATGTGGACCTGATTGCCTCGGAGGACAGCCGCAAGTCGAGCATCTTGTTGAACCATTACGGCATCAGCAAGCCCCAGACCGCGTTAAATAATTTTAATGAACGCAAAGTTGTGCCAAAATTGGTTGAGCGGCTTGAAAGTGGGGCGACCATCGCCCTGATCACCAGCGCGGGCACACCAGGGATCTCAGATCCCGGTTATTTGTTGGTGCACGCGGCGCTGGCGGCGGATGTTGCAGTGGAAGTAATCCCGGGTCCATCCGCAGTCATCACGGCTCTTACGCTGGCGGACTTACCCCTCCACGGCTTTACGTTCAAGGGCTTTCCACCAAACAAAGAAGGTCCGCGTAAGCGCTTTTTCGCGTTGGACGCGCAAAATCCACACACGCTGGTATTCTATGAAAGCCCATACCGCCTGGTGGCTTTTTTGAAGAATGCTTTGGAAGTCCTTGGCGACAGGCGGGCTGTCGTGGCTAATGATTTGACAAAAAAATTTGAGCGTATCACGAGGGGGAACCTCTCGGAGATCATCCCGATAATCGAAAACGCACCCATAAAGGGCGAGTTTGTGATCTGCATAGCCGGTTTTGATGAGTTAAAGGTTAAAAACTTATCGGACTGAGGTCGGACAGATCTGAGTAAATATCGACACCCTCAGCTTGCTTGAGTTTATTGACAATCTTGTAGGTTGCTGGAGTGAAAAGGATCTCAACCAGGACCTTAAAGATGTAATTGGTTAGAGTTAGCGACCAGAACAATTCACGCGGGAAAACCCCGGTGAGTGTTGCCACGGCTACAAAGATGAAACTGTCAACGAATTCGCCGATGATGGTGCTGGAGATCGTGCGAACCCAGAGTAATTTTCCCTTGGTAATAGATTTCATCAATGCCATCACGACGGCATTTGAAAAGCTGCCAAAAAGATAGCCCAGGATACTTGAGAGGACGATACCGCCAAAGCTGACACCGCCCAAGATCAAATCGAAGGCGGATTGGCCGACGCTTTGCTGCCAGCTGGCTTCACCAGGCAGCAGGCGGATGAGCAGGAACATCAGAAAACTGAACACCAGGGCACCAAAGCCAAGCCAAATCACACGCCGGGAACGCGAATAACCATAAACTTCTGTCAGGACATCCCCGAAAATGTAGGCAAAAGGAAAAAACACGGTTCCGGCATCAAAAGCCATGCGGATATTGCCAAGGGAAAAACCCCAGTCAATAATTTTGGCAGAGGATGCGAAATTGGACAAAATCAAAATCACAGCAAAACTGACCGTGACAATATCCAGATATTTGAAATTGTGGCGTTGTTTTTTTTGTTCCAAGATCATTCTCCAATAAGGTTGGCACATCGGGTTATACTACAAAACGATTAATTTCGCAGTCTTATGAGAAGTATCGCACGATTTGGAGCTTTTGTGAACCTGTTGAGAGGCTTTGGCACAGAAGGCTTGCAAATCAATCACATTTTGAAAATACGTTAAAATAAGGCCATGCAACACTTTTTCTTAGAACCAGAATCGATACAGGATGGGGTTGTTACCTTCCCCGAAGACATCTCGCGGCAGATCAAGAACGTGCTGCGGCTCAAACTCAAAACAGACGCAGTGATTGTGCTGGACAATTCCGGCTGGGAGTATTTGGTGCAGCTGACTGGAAGCACTGGAAAAACCGTGATTGGCGAGATCACAGGCAAACAACTTGGCAGACCAGAGCCAAAAGTGGGGCTGCGTCTGTGCTACAGCCTCACACGGCGCGAAAAGATGGAGACGATCCTGCAAAAAGCAACCGAGATCGGGGCAACCAGCTTTCAGCCCTACATTTCTTCTCGCAGCCTGGTTCAGGATAGCCGGCAAAATAGCGCTCGCCAGGAACGCCTGAACGCGATCATGCGGGAAGCTGCCGAGCAATCCATGCGTGCCAGGTTGCCCATCTTGAAGCCCGTGCTGACCTATGAAGAAATGTTGACAGACGCTCAGGATTGCGTGGTGAAACTGATCGCCTGGGAAAGCACGGCGATTGTGAGCCAGATCTGTGCAAGTATGCTCGGTGTGGGGGAAAGCGAAAACGCTGAAATTGCCCTGTTGATTGGACCTGAAGGCGGCTTTAGTTCTGATGAAGTTGCTTTAGCGGAAAAGCACGGTTTTCAGCAGATCTCTTTAGGCACGAATATCCTGCGCATGGAGACAGCCTGCATTGCCGGCTGCGCTATCATCCGGCATATTTGCCAATAAATTACCTGAGTAAGTTGCGGTTTGGCAAAAGATTTCTCAGCCGATTGGCTGAGAGTTTCCCCGCGCCAAGGTTTCGTCCAAGTTCATCCCGGATAACAACAACTGATCCCATCTTCAGACCCTGAAAGTTCAGACTTCGCAGATCCTGCCCTGAGAGCCATTGCGCGACTTTGTCTTCGGGAATTGTCCAGATATTGGCATTGAAAAGGTTGCCAAAACGGTTGATGAGCTCTACGGACAGGGCAAGCTCGCCGTGATAAATCTTACCGAAAGGCATCCCCAGGCTGTGGTATGGCAATGAAGGGAAGTGGTCGAGATAGGCTTTTGGGACCAGGTGCAGGCTGTTGCCTCTTTGGTGGAGAATTAATCCGCTTTGGGTCAGGTACGGGATTAAGCTGACGCCGTAGAGATCCATAATCTGTGTATCCAAAACAGTTAATTGACTGGCTGGAACCGGAGCAAAACCCGTCGCGGAAAATGGACGGGCAGGCGCTTGCGCGGCATCAGAGGAAAAGTCGGCCACCTTGCTAAGCAGAACGGCAAAAAAGCCGTTTGTTTCGAAAACGTGAGGCCAAACCCGCAGGCTGTTTTGAAGCATTGGGTGAAAAATCTGATCCTGGAAGGAGATTAATCCGGATGCCTGTAAGTCGCCGAGAGGGATCCTGGCAATCTGGAAAGCGTTCGGAGCAATATCCAGCAGGGCGTTTACCACGGCTTCATCTTCCTCAGGCGCAAGCGTGCAGGTGGAGTAAACCAATTCTCCGCCGGGCTTCAACGCTTTGGCTGCTGAGGTCAGAAGGGCGAGCTGCCTTGAGGCAAGGCGACCACGTTCATCGGCAGTGATCGGCCGGGGTGGATGGGAGGCGGAAACGCGCAGGCTTTCCATGCTGCAAGGAGCGTCAAGCAAGATGCGGTCGAAAGTTTGAGGAAACCAGTCCCCGAGGCGTTCACCCGCGAAGTTGGAGATCATGTGATTGGCTGATCCCCAAACCTGCAGAACTGTGCGCAAGGCGGAAAGCCGGGAGGCGGAAGAGTCGTTGGCGATGATGAAATCCCGGTCGAGGTTGTGATCCACCAGCTGTGTTGTTTTGCCGCCCGGGGAGGCAGCCATGTCGAGCACGAGTCCGGGAGTTGACGATTCGGAGAAAAGCGAGACAGGCAGAATTGAGGCCGCATCCTGGACATAGTAGTATCCAAGGCGGTGTTCGAGCGTCTGACCGGGGGTAGTCTGGCTGGAGAGAATCTGCCTGGAAGCAGTAGAGAAAGGGACTGGAGCTGTTTGCCAGCCATAACGCTCAGACCAGGCATTGAGGTCTTGGGTGGGATCGGATGATTTCAGCAGGTTGACGCGTACCGCTGACGGCGCGGATCGCGCTGCAGAAGCGAGCAGCTCTTCGTAATCCGCAGGCGAGAGATAAGGACGATAGCGAGTGATCGCTTCCTGGATTTCGGGTGGGAGTGGTGCCTTGGTATCAGTCATGTTTCCGGATGAAAAACAGGAGCTCATCGTCGACGATGTCGGTGGTCAGTTGCCAGGGTTGACCTTCGATGGCTTTGTGGATAAGGGCTAAATGGTAATTTTCGAGGGAGTGATGTCCCTTCAGGTCGCGGCTGGGCAGGCTGACCACCAGCCATTTGACATTGAGGCCCATAAATAGCTCACGATTACTGCAAGGGCGTCGCTTTTCAAGGCGATGGGCTTCTTTGAAAAAGAAGGCACAGTCTGCTTCTTGGTCAGGAATGGTTGTCAGGATGTCCTGTTGGATTGCACGTGCTTGTGGATAGAAATATTGAAAGAAAATCTGGAGAAAGTCCAGACGGGGCTGGTGAATGTCGTAAGCGACAAAATTTGTAGATGGGGGCAGATTCATCCAGGGCAGCCCAAGTGGGTCAAGGGCGCAGGCGAGATCGAGGATTGAGTCAGGAGTGCCGATTGTGGCGAATATTTTCTGGTAGAAAGCTTCGAGATAGGGCAGGCGTTCCCGGCTGGAGGCATGCAGGCGCATTGTGTCCAGGCACCAGGATTTCAATAATTCTGGAGATTGGTTCTGGCCGCGCAGTTCCTGAAGAGCCGCAGTCTGCGCAGGATAATTGATTTCTTCAAGATAGGGCGCGATGACGTTATGCAGGGATTTGCGGAAGTTCGCTTCAAACTCTTTGCGGGAACTGCTGTGCTGACTTTCGTAAGCAAGAATATCTTTCAAGGTGGCGTGCGGGATGTGAAGGTCGCGGTATTTTCGGGAGCTTTTTACTGCCTGGATGAGGGAGTCGAGAAAAGACTGGTCGAAAATCATTTTGTTACCAGGTAAGCGACTTCGTTGGGAAAGCGAAACTCCTGAATTTCCCAGTCACGACCAGCAATAAGTTGATCGAATTGTGCGCGATAGGTCTCTTCCATCCCTTTTTTACGCCCCCCAAGGCTGCGGAGGGGGTAGGTGACCAGAATATGCTCCGCGTTTAGACTCTCAAGAACCTTTTGCGACAGTCCGCGTTCAATTTGCTCCATCAAAGGGAGCGTCTTCATCAGAAGGGCAAGCTGCACGGGTTGACTGGGGATCGAAAAGGAGAGGTCCAGGATGGATGCGTTGCCGTGAATTCCGAATAAGTCGAAATAACGCCATAAAAAATAGACCAACGGACTGACCACGTCACTGGCATAATAAGTAAAGTCGTCCGCGAGAAGCATCCAGGGGATGGAGAGGGGATTCAATCCGCAGGCAAGATCCAGAACAGATTTAACCGGGCTGATGGAAGTCAGCGAAGTCTGAAAAAAGGTTGGCAAGACTTCGATGCGCTCGTAGGTAGAAGCGTGCAGGCGCATCATGCCGAGACTTGTGGATTCCAAGCCCTGGCGGTCATTTGGGTCCAAGGATTGGAATTTTACCAGCCACTGCGTATAGTCTATCTTGGGGGCAAGGTATGCGCCGGTCAACTGGTGCAGGCGGGTGCGCACGGAGCGGATAATTTCCTTTGAGCTCTTGTGCTTTGTTGCCTCGTCAGCTGTAATGCGTGATACAAGCGTGTCGGCGAGTTGGGCGTATTTCGGTGAACGACTCACTTGCCCGACTAAATGCTGGTGGTCATTCTTTTCAGGCATTTGGATCTTTCAGCCTTTCAATCAAGCGGGTCATAAAACGCAGGTTGTGCTTGGTCGCAAGGCGCATATAAGCCGTATCGCGCATGCGATAGAGGTGGAAAAGATAGCCCATGGAGTAATCGCGGCAGCATTCGCAGTCGCAATCCGGTGAGATTGGACCCGCGTCGTGGAAATTCTCTTCGGTGTTGATGTAGCGGAATTTGAGCCAGCTGCCATCCTCTGTGAGCGTGGGATGGGCTTCGGACCAGGTGTAGAGCCGACCGTGTCGCGCGTCACGGGTGGGCAGGGCACAGTCGAACATCTCGTAGCCCAACCTGAAACTGGTGACAATCCCGATCGGATGACCGATGCCAAGCGCATGGATGGGAAATTCGCGCGGAATAAGTGAGCGTGTAAATTCAAGAATATCGGTGATCAGGTTCGAATCTTCGTCCAGTGGCCAACCGCCAAAGCCGAACCCATCAAAGCCGATCTCGAGCAACCCTTCAGCACAGCGACGGCGCAAATCCAGTTCAGCGCCGCCCTGGATGACCGCAAAAAGCAGCGGGCGTTCTTCGTCGGACCATTTGCGGGATTTGAGCTGCGTTTGGTAGCTTTCTTTAGCCCTGGCGGCCCAGGCAAGCGTGCGGTTGACGGAAGCCACCTGTTCCACCCGGCTGGCACTTACATTGGTGCAATCGTCCAGGCAGATCAGGATGTCCGAGCCGTAGCCCATCTGAAGCTGAATGCTCTTTTCGGGGGTCAGCAGCAGCTTCCTGGAAGAACCTTCGGGGAAAAAAACGATCCCTCTATCAGTCAGGCTGCCAAATTTCGCGTTCTGGCGGATGAGAGAATAGGCTTGGAAACCGCCCGAGTCAGTCATGATCAGACCAGTCCAGGCAGCCATCTTGTGCAAACCACCGAGAGTTGAGATGAGCGAGGAGCCAGGTTTTTGCATCAGATGAAAGGCATTCATCATCAGGATCGGTAAACCGACTTCACGCAGGTCGGAGGATGTCAGACTGCGGACATAGCCATAGGTTGCGTCCGGCATGAAAACCGGCAGCGCCAGGGATTGCTCGCGTACCTGGAGTGACCTTGGGGAGCTCAAAATCTCCTCCGTTGGGGGCGATCCAGGATCAGGATAAACTCTGCTTTTCTGCCCTGAACCTGTGCCGCGACATCCTGGACAGTCCCAAGGTAAGTGGCTTCGGATGGCAGGGTTAGATCGAGAGCAAGAAAAATCTGCTGCTGCCGACCGAAAGTTTTATTGACTTCATCAAGCAGCTTCACCAGGCGATAAGGGGTGTCCATCAGGATAATCGGAAAGTTTGAATTTGTGTGTTTTTGCAGCACTGCCGAACGCTGTTCAGTCTTTGGAGGCAGAAAGCCGAGAAAGGTGAAGTTTTCCATGTCGAAGGGGCAGAGGGAAAGCGCGGTCATCAAAGATGAGGCACCGGGGATGGGGACCACTTTGATGCGCATTTCAGACATCAGCTTCAGGAGCTGTTTGCCCGGATCAGAGAAAACCGGCGTACCACAATCTGAGATCAGCGCCATGTTCTTGCCATTCATCAGATCGATCAGGACTTCCTGGATCATCTCGCTCTCATTGTGTTCATTGAGTTCAATCAACGGTTTACCCGTGATCTCCAACTGCTTCAAGAGTCGCGAACCGTCTTTGCGTTCCTCGCAAATGACAGCATCAACAGTTCTGAGGGTCTCAATCGCCCTCAGCGTGATATCCTGAGCGTTTCCGATTGGAGTGGCCACGATAAATAACTTGCCAAATTGTTTTGGATCTGTCATAGTCCTTCTCTTATCTTTCTTAGGATTATAAAGCATAGGAAATACCCGGTGATAAGTCAAAATAAAGTACGGATAATTGTCGATTCTCTGAGTGCGTCTGATTTGCTCGTTCAAACTGCCAAAATCAGGAGTTGGACGGATGCCTATTCAAGGAAATTGACTGGCAAGACTTGTGGCATAATTGGGGGGATTAAATTGGAGCGATATGAAAAAACTAAGCAAATTATCAAAAGTATCTTTATTACTCGCGGTCTTGTTTGGGATTGATAAAATTCTGGGCGTAGCACGCCAAATGATCATCTCAAGGCAATTTGGACTTTCAGCTGAGCTGGATGTGTTCAATGCCGCGAACAACCTGCCTGATATGCTGTTTATGTTGATCTCTGGCGGAGCATTGGCAATCGCTTTCATTCCGGTCTTGACCGAGGTGCTTACCAAAGAGGGACGAAGCAAAGCCTGGGATCTCTTTTCGAACATCTTGAACATCGCTTTCTTATTGACTGCATTGGCTGCTATTGTTATCGCGATTTTTGCCAGCCCGTTGGTGACCAATCAACTTGGGATCGCGCCTGGCTTCACCGATGCTCAGACGATCGATACGATCCGACTCTTGCGGTTGAACTTGATCTCGACGCTGATCTTCTCGTTGAGTGGTCTGGCAATGGCGGGTTTGCAAGCTAATCAGCACTTCTTGCTACCGGCTTTGGCTCCGATTTTGTATGACCTTGGTCAGATATTTGGGGCTCTGGTGCTGGCACCGACGGAACCTCTGAAACTTGGACCCATCAGCCTGCCAGCTATGGGATTTGGTGTGGATGGGCTGGTTTATGGCGTGATCCTTGGCGCTCTGTTTCACCTGCTGATCCAGGTTCCGGGGCTCATAAAGTACCAGTTCCGCTGGCGTCCGCGGGTGGATTTCAAGGATGCCAACACGCGCAAAGTTTTACGCTTGATGGGTCCCCGCTTGCTGAGCATGCTTTTCATTCAGTTGATCTTCCTGGCACAGGACAATCTTGGGTCGCGTCTTCCAGAGGGCTCTGTTTCAGCATTGACTTACGGTTGGTGGATCATGCAGGTACCGCAAACTTTGATCGGCACTTCCATCGCGACAGCGATCCTTCCGACGCTTTCGGAGATGTTTGGCAGCCAGCAGTTTGACGCATTGAAAGAAAAAATTGAAAGGGCGGCGAAAGTGATGTTAACACTGACCGTGCCGATTGCGGTGATCGCAGGCATGGTTTTGCTGCCCTTGCTCCGGCTCTTTCTCGGACTGGAAGAAACCGCAACAATGCGTGTCGTGAACGTCAGCCAGGTTTTTCTGCTGGGGATCGTTGGACACTCTCTGGTGGAGTTATTTGTGCGTTCTTTTTACTCGCTTCAGAAACCTTGGGTACCATTGCTGGGCTCTGCTTTTAGCCTTGTTGTGTTCCTCTTGCTTGGAATTGTGCTTTCACCTGTGCTTGAAGCGGTCGGAATCGTTTCAGCCAACACTGTTGCTTACACACTCCAGGCGATCCTGCTGTTGTTCATGTTGAACAAGGTTTTACCTGGAAAGCTCAAGCTGGGAGGCTCAACAATCAAGAGCATATTGGCAGCAGCAACTGGAGGGGCAGCCGCTTACGCTGTGGTCAACTGGGCGCCAGGATTCGCGGGCACATTGATCGGAGCTGTTGCGGCATTTGGGCTTGGCATCCTTCTGGCAGCCCTGATTTTACGAAAAGATCTGCACCAAATTGCAGAGCTTTGAGAAAAGGTATAATCTGTGTCTATGGACGACAATAAATTTGATGAAGAAATGCTCTCTGAGCAGGATACGGTTGAAGAGCAGCCGATAACTGCGCAAGCAGAAGACGAAAGCGCCAGATCGGAAACCGACCTGGAAAGCCTGCAACCTGATTCCAACCCGGATAAGCTGCGCAAGAAGCAAAAGAGCAAATGGGTCTGGCTGGGGGTCCTGGTTTTTGTGCTATTGATCGCGGCAGGAGTCTTTTTTGGTTACCGTAACGGCGTACAGCGGCGAATAGCTAACGAGAAGGCGATTCTGATGGAGCAAATTGCGCTTCAGTTGGAATTGACATATAAGGATATGGATGCCGGGCGCTACGAAAACGCCAAAGTTCGGCTGGATTACATCATCGATAAGTACCCTGAATTCCCTGGAATTGCGGATTTGATGGCTCAGGTCATTGGAAAAATGAACGAACCCACTGCAACTGCAACGCAAATGGTGATTGCAACTCCTGAGCCAGGGGTTACAGCAACGCCGGATTTCCGCGGGGAAGAAGAAAAGTTCGCTCAGCTAATGCAGCACATCGCGAACGAGCAATGGGATCTGGCAGTACAGACTGTGCAGTCGCTAAAAGAAAGCAACTACGATTATCGGACCATCGAAGTTGATGGACTGTATTTTATTGCCCTTCGCAACCGCGGTATCCAGAGGATTTGGGCTGGCGAACTGGAGCAGGGGATGTATGATCTGTCCATTGCCGCGGAACTTGGCGCGATGGACTCACAGGCCGCCGGAGCTGAAAGCTGGGCAATAACCTACTTGACAGGTGCGAGTTACTGGGATGTCAACTGGCCGGGAGCTGTCGATATATTTGGGCAGCTGTATGCACAGATGCCCTATTTCTCTGACTCAACCGGAATGACAGTTGCAGAACGCTATCGGGTTGCTCTTTACAGGCTGGGAGATATGTTTGCTGCTCAAGGGGACTACTGCACCGCAAGCTCCTACTACCGACAATCGCTGGCAGTTGGGGTTAACCTTGACATCCAGGTAACGGCAACCGCTTACGCTGAAGCGTGTTCTAGTCCGACTGCTACACCTGGACCACCAGTGCAAGAGCTAACACCAACGCCTCCTGAGCCGACGGAAAGTCCTGCACCCACAGAAGAACCAACTGCTACACCATAAAAAAACAAACTCCTGAAAAGGAGTTTATTTTTGCAATTGCTCACCGATAATGTCATATTCGGTGGTGTTCGTAACGCGGATAGGTACCAGGTCACCTTCTTCAGCAATGCCCACAGCTATCGCAAGTCCATCGATTTCAGGCGCGTCCCGGTAAGTGCGCCCAACCAGCAGACTCTCTTCTGTGTTGATGCCTTCTACCAGCATGTCCAGAGTTTTGCCTCGCAGTTTTTTCAGTTTGGCGAGGGAAATATCTGCCTGGAGTGTCATTAGCTCGTCTATGCGTACTTCTTTGACCTCCATGGGAATGGGGTCAGCGAGATGCCAGGAAGGTGTGTCCATTTCGGGCGAGTAGGTGAAGACGCCCAGGTGATCAAATTCAGTATCCTGGACGAAGTCCCGCAAGATTTCAAAACTTTTTTCGCTCTCATTTGGAAAACCGACAATCATGGTGGTGCGGACAACCAGGTTTGGGATCAGACGGCGCATTTTGGCGATTGTTTCGGTAACCCACTCAACGTTGGAAGGACGCGACATGGCTTTGAGAACTGCAGGATCGGCATGCTGAAGGGGCATGTCGAGATAGGGCAGCAGCTGGTTGCTGGCGGCCATCAATTCGATCAGTCGCTCGGTGACCATGCCGGGGTAAGTGTAGAGCAACCGCACCCATGGAACATCCGGAATCTGGGGCAGTAATTCGGTCAGAAGATCAGCGAGAGCGTCACTTTCACCTCTGTCCGCGCCATAGGCTGTCACATCCTGGGCAATGAGGTTGATCTCTTTGACACCAGCTTCTTGTAAAAAGAGGGCATCACGGATGATGGATTCTCTTGGGCGGCTTACAAGCGGTCCTTTGATGAGAGGTATGGCGCAAAATGCGCAGGTGCGGTGGCAGCCATCCGCTATTTTTAGATAACTGCTGCCACCCTGGATGATGGTATTGGAGAAATTTTCGTCCAGTATCAGTTTTGGATAGGCTGGCAAAGTGTTATGTCTTAGCTTGTCAGATTCTGAAAGGTTATCCAGCAGTGTCAAAACATCCTGCAAGTTCCTGGTGCCAACCAGGCCATCCAGTCCAGGAAATTGTTCATATAAATCCGCATTTAAGCGCTGGGACAGGCAGCCACTGGCGATAACGTACTGACCTTTCCGGCGATTTTTCAGAGCGTCTGAAATTACTTCCTGCGATTCAACACGCGCGTCATGAATGAAGCCGCAGGTGTTGATAATGACGAATTTTGCTTCGGCCATAGAAGAAGCATGTTCGTAGCCGGCTGAGGTGAGGATCTGGCTGATGACATTTGCATCAACCAGGTTTTTCGCACAGCCAAGATTAACAATAAAAACGCTGTCAGACTGGATTGGAGTCAAGGGAATATTCTCCGATCATGGTATTGGAGTAGGTTGGAGGTCTAAAGGAGTTACCGGGAGTTCCTGGATGCCATCGATTGTGAAAATGATGCGGGCAGCAATTCCCAGTCGGTCGCTGAGGGGCTCCAGCCTGGTTTGATTGTGCACAATTTCGAGCGCAATGATATTCCCAGTTTCAAGTTCCAGTGATTCGTTTGCGGTGAAAGAACGCACTTCACCATCCGCCATCCTACCCTCAAAGCTTACCTGGCCGTCGCTGGTAATTCTGAGCCAAACGTTCTGCCGCGCCAATAATACAACTTCTATTGGCTCGTCAGAAACGATCCCTGTGAAGAACGGCGTCACAGTAGGAAGAGTCATTGTATCTTGTTCAGATGTTGGCTCCAGGGCGGTTGGGGTGGCTTCGCTCGGGTCAGAAAGAAGCATTTCTGCAACTGCCGGAAGCGTTCCAGTTATTTGTGGGGCTTGCGTGGCTACCGACATACGCGCGATACCCCAAATCAGGAAACCGAGGATCCCAAGAATCAGCAAGGTACCGAAGAAGAGATCCAGGGTGAAGAAACGTTTCAGAGATACGAGGAAAGGGTGCAAGACTTTGCCGGGTTTTCGCCGATGGCGTTTGGTGGTGTTGATTTCAACCCGACGCTGCTGAAGCGCGTCAGCATAGCGGATCATGATCGACTCAACATCCAGGTTCAAGAACCTGGCATAGGTTTGCAGCAAACCTTTGTATTGCATTGGGCTGGTCATGGCGTTGAGATTGCCGCGTTCAAGCGTCTGGATTTGAGCTTTGGGGATGCGGATCTGCTCCTGGATCACATCCCAGCCAATGTTCAGATAACGACGCCTGGCGGAGAGTTCACGACCTATCTTCTCAAGAATTTTGGTAGATTCCAATTCTGCGGAAATGGTTTCTGCAGCTTTCTCTATGGACTCAGCGCGGACTTCGGCCTTTTTTCTGGCTTCAGGCTCTGGCTCAGGCTCAGGCAGGGAAGGGCTAATTTCTTTCGGTTTCGCCTGGACGGCTGGCGGTTCTGGAGCAGGCTCTGGCAGGATTGCGGGTGTGGCAGCGATTGCCTGCTCAGGTTCTTTCTTGTCGGCCCCCAGGTACTGGGCATAAAGCCGCAGGAAGCCTTTGGTCTGGGTTGAAGAACTGAGTTCGGAATACGCGTCGTCTTCAAGGTCCTGCAGGATGGAAAGTCGGATGCGCGTATCGCTGGCAACTTGTTCCAGCGGGATCTTGCGTACTTCCCGTATCTTTTTTAATTCCGAACCTTTGTAATCTTGCATGTGGTGATTGTAACAAAAAACCGACCTGCCAGAAGAAGCAGGTCGGTACCCTTGTTTATCAATAATTCTGCCTAAGCTTCTGCAGCTTCTTCAATTTCTTCAATTTCTTCGGTTTCTTCAGTTTCTTCTACTACAGGGATTTCCTCTTCTGCTGGAATTTCCTCAGTGACTGCTTCAACTGTTTCGATTAAAGGCTCAGCTACGACCACTTTGCGCACTTCACCTTCACGGTGGACGATCACTTTGATCTCAGGAACGAGGTCAAGCGTAAGATTTACGGGGATATCATACTCGCCAAGTTTACGGATAGGTTCCATAACCAATTGGTGGCGGAGGATCTCGATATCTTTCATCTCCTGGAGTTTTTCAATGATCATTTGGGCAGAGACTGAACCGTAGAGTTTGCCCGTTTCACCCGCTTTGACGGGGAAACGAATCTCCAAACCCTGGAGGATGTCCGCAACACCCTTAAGCTCGTTGTTGAGCACTGCGCGGCGTTCGGAAGCCTTTTTTCCGATGGTTTCAGCCATCTTGATGGAACTGGGAGTAGCGGGGATCGCAAAGCCCTGAGGGATCAGGTAGTTGCGTCCGTAACCATTGGCGACCTTTTTAACATCGCCGGCACGACCTAATTTGTAGACGTCTTTGAGAAGTAATACTTTCATGTTCAAGCCCTTTCTGACTTAGTTTAGTTAGTTTCGGATGAAGGGTACAACACCCGAGCCGAAGAATATTACCACGTTTTATAGTTTTGTGAAGAGCAAATTCGTCTTTTTCTTACGAGAAAATTTCGCTTTGCAGAGTACGCATTCGCCAATTTTGCATGCCAATAGATTATACTTAGCCTGTTAGTCACATTCCTAAACGATGAGGAGAGACATGACGGAACAAACTAATTATGAGAACTGGCAGGAAAAGGTCTACAAACCCGCCATCAACAAATTCCCTGAAAGGAAAGCAGAATTTTCCACTGATTCAGGAATTACCCTCAAGCCTGTTATTCCAGCATCTGAAATCCCTGCTGATCGGGAAGCCAGCTTGGGTTATCCAGGAGAGTATCCTTTCACCCGAGGTGTTCAGCCTACGATGTATCGCGGGCGGTTCTGGACCATGCGGCAGTACGCCGGTTATTCCAGCGCGGCAGAATCAAACAGGCGTTATCGCTTTCTGCTTGAACAGGGTCAAACCGGACTCTCAGTAGCGTTTGATCTGCCTACACAGATTGGCTATGACGCGGATGATCCGATCGCATTAGGCGAGGTGGGTAAGGTGGGTGTGTCCATTTCTTCGATTGAAGATATGGAGACTTTATTCACGAAGATCCCGCTGGATAAAGTTTCGACAAGTATGACCATCAACGCTCCCGCAGCGGTACTCCTGGCCATGTATATTGCGGTGGCGAAGAAACAAGGGGTGCCTTCGACGGCATTGCGCGGAACCATCCAGAATGACATCCTCAAGGAATACATCGCTCGCGGCACCTACATTTTCCCTCCAAGTCCAAGCATGCGCCTGATTACGGACATCTTCCAATACTGTCAGAGAGAAGTACCTAATTGGAATACGATCAGCATCTCCGGGTATCACATCCGCGAAGCCGGCTCCACGGCCGTTCAGGAAGTGGCTTTCACGCTGGCGAACGCAATTGCTTACATCGAAGCAGCCATCAAAACTGGCATGGATGTGGACAAATTTGCTTCCCAGCTTTCTTTCTTCTTCAATTCCCACAATAATTTCCTGGAAGAGGTCGCAAAGTTCCGCGCCGCTCGCAGGCTTTACGCAAAGATCATGAAAGAACGCTTTGGTTCCAAGGTCGCCGGTTCTCAGAAGTTGCGGTTTCACACGCAAACTGCGGGATCAACCTTGACCGCGCAACAGCCGGAAAACAACGTTGTGAGGGTTACTTTGCAAGCGCTGGCAGCTGTTTTGGGCGGGACGCAGTCACTCCACACCAACAGCATGGATGAAGCCCTGTGGCTGCCTACAGAAAAATCGGTGCAAGTGGCTTTACGCACCCAGCAGATCATCGGATATGAGTCCGGCGTAGCAGACATGATTGACCCCCTGGCAGGTTCCTATATGGTTGAGTACCTGACCGATGAGATTGAGAAAAAGGCAGTCGAATACCTGCAAAAAATCGACGAGATGGGCGGCGCCCTCAAGGCGATTGAAAACGGCTACATCCAGGGTGAGATCCAGAACGCCGCGTTTGGGGCACAGCGGCGGCTTGAGAACCGCGAGGATATCGTGGTTGGTGTCAACAAATTCACGGTTGATGAAAAGATCGAGCTCGAATCTCTGAAGCTCGATCCCAAGATCGAATCCGAACAGCGAGAACGCCTGGCTGCCTTACGGGCAGGCAGAGATAATGTTTTAGTGGAAGCACTGCTTGAAAGGCTTGAGAATGCAGCCCAAGGTGATGAGAACACGATGCCCATCATCATCGAGTGTGTGGAGAACAAACTGACATTAGGCGAGATTTGCGGCAGATTAAGAAAAGTCTGGGGCGAATATCGCGCGCCAACCTTCATCTAAGGAGAATTGATGAGTCAAATCAAGAGAATCAACCATGTAGCCATCGTCGTACGGGACATTGAAGAGTCGCTCAAGTTCTGGGAATCTGCCATGGGGCTCGAGCTGCACCACGTGGAGGACGTTCCTTCACAGGCTTCCAAAGTAGCCTTCATCCCGATTGGGGATAGTGAAATTGAGCTGGTGCAACCCACCACGGAAGACTCGGGCATGGCTGCCTACCTGGAAAAGAGGGGGGAAGGCATGCACCATCTGTGTGTGGAAGTGGATGATATCGACGCAAAAATGCAGGAACTCAAGGATGCGGGTGTGCGATTGATCAATAACGCGCCCCAAGTGCTGCCGGGGAGGAAAATGGCTTTTATCCATCCGAAATCTGCCAGCGGAGTGCTGGTGGAACTTTATGAAATCACTGCTGAGGAATAATTTCTGCCTTAACAGGAAAAAGGAGCGACAATGATCATCACGAATGGCAAAATTGTGACCTGGGGCGATCCAAACGAGATCCTCGAAAGCAAGGCACTCCTGATTCAGGATGGTTTGATCCAGGAAATTGGGAACGAAGCTGAACTGAAAACTTCTCATCCAGGGGAAGAAATTCTGGATGCACAAGGGCAAATGGTGATGCCCGGCCTGATCTGCGCCCATACGCATTTTTACGGCGCGTTTTCGCGTGGAATGGCGGTGCCGGGAGAGCCTTCACGCAATTTCCAGGAGATCCTGGCAAATTTGTGGTGGAAGCTCGATAAAGGGCTTGATGAAGAGGGCGTTAGGTATTCGGCACTGGCACTGTTGGCGGACGCCACCCGGTATGGTTGCACGACTCTTTTTGATCACCACGCCTCGCCAAACTGCATTGATGGTTCGCTTGACATTGAAGCTGAAGCTGTATTGGAGTCTGGCTTGCGGGCGTCGCTTTGCTATGAGGTCACTGACCGCGATGGCGAAGAAAAAGCCCTGGCTGGGATCCGGGAAAATGGTCGTTATATTAGTGGGGTAGAGGCCGGCAATTACAGCCCGATGCTGCGAGCGCATTTTGGCTTGCACGCCAGTTTGACGGTCAGCGATGAAACGCTTGAAAAGTGCATCGCGGAGAACAATGGCCGGGTTGGATTTCACAGTCACGCGGCTGAAGGGATCGTTGACCAGGAAGACTCGCTGACAAAGTACGGCAAGCGGGTGGTTGAGCGATTTGCAGAGGCTGGCGTGTTGGGCGAGGATACGATCCTGGCGCACGGCGTGCACGTCACTCCTCATGAAATTGATTTGCTGGCGCAGAGCGGCAGCTGGCTTTCACACCAGCCGCGATCTAACATGAATAATGCCGTGGGAGTTGCTCCGGTTGAGGAAATGCTTAAGCAGGGCGTGAAGGTCTGCCTGGGGAACGATGGCTTTTCGAATGCCATGTGGCAGGAATGGTTTTTTGCTTACCTGATCCAGAAGGACCAGCAGGCTGACCCACGGGCGATGAATGGTTACGATGTGATCAAGATCGCCGTTGAGAACAATTCGAGGCTTGCTACCCAAACTTGGGATGGTTTGCGCATAGGTGTGATAGAAAAAAGGGCTGCGGCAGACCTGATCCTGGTGGATTATCATCCGATCACCCCTCTGCATGCGGGCAATTTGCCCTGGCACATCCTGTTTGGTTTCCGGGATGGCATGGTGACCAGCACAATTGCCGGTGGGAAGCTGCTGATGAAGGATCGTGAGTTACTCTTGCTGGATGAAGCCGAAATTGCTGCAAAAGCACGCGAAGCAGCAATCCGATGCTGGGATCGCGTAAATTCGTACTAAAGGAGAAAACCATGGCGTATACAATAGGAATTATAGGGGGAACTGGTCGGGAAGGTTTCGGTTTGGGTTATCGCTGGGCAAAGGCGGGGCATAAGATCATTATTGGCTCCCGGAACGAAGAAAAAGCGCTGGTTGCGGTGGAAGAATTGCGGGAAAAGCTGCAGGGTGCAGGCGATGTGAGCGGTGCCACCAACGATCAAGCTGTCTCAGCTTGTGATATCGCAGTCCTCACCGTTCCCTTTTCTGCTCACCGTTCAACCCTTGAAGGGTTAAAAGAAGAGCTGCAAGGGAAGATTCTGATCGATGTAACAGTGCCTCTTGTGCCACCAAAAGTCACCCGTGTGCAAATGCCCGAGGAAGGCAGTGCAGCCCAGCAAGCCCAGGCAATCCTGGGTGAGGATGTAAAAGTGGTGGCGGCATTTCAAACGATTGCTTTTGAGCACTTGCTTTCTGATGAGGAAATTGAGTGTGATGTTCTGGTGGCTGGTGGCAACAAAGCCGCGCGTGAAATTGTTATCTCACTTGCGGAAGATGTTGGTCTCAAAGCCTGGGATGCCGGTGTCATTCAGAACGCAGTTGTGGTGGAAGGCTTGACCTCCATCCTGATTGGCTTGAATATCAAACACAACGTTGCTTCTTCAGGCATTCGCATCACAGGCATCAATGACGAAAGCTAAACAGCTGACATATTTTGCGCTGCAGGGAATCCCTCAAATTCGAGCTGGAGATAAGCTGGCTGAAATTATTTACGCCGCTATCGGGGAAAACGAGCTCGCTCTGCAGGATGGGGATATCCTGATCCTGGCGCAGAAAATTGTCTCAAAGTCAGAAGGCCGGCTGGTGAATCTCACCACAGTGCAACCTTCTGCTAAAGCATTTGAACTGGCAAATTTTCTGGGCAAACGGCCTGAACTGGTTGAGTTAATCCTCCAGGAAAGCAATGAAGTTGTCCGCACCCGACCGGGAACCATTATCGTGGAGCACAAATCCGGCTTTATTTGTGCGAATGCCGGGATAGATCACTCGAACGTAAAAGGCAATTGGGGGAAAGACGAGGATTGGGTTTTGCTCCTGCCGGAGGATTCTGATCTTTCTGCGGCGATGATCCGCAAGGAATTGGAAGTGTTGAGCGGGGCAAGATTGGGCGTCATAATCATCGATTCACACGGCCGTGCCTGGCGCAATGGCGTGCTTGGCACCACGATTGGTGCATCCGGCTTGCCTGCGCTGCTTGACATGCGTGGTGAAGAAGATATGTACCACTACAAACTTCGGGTCACAACGATCGCTACTGCAGATGAATTGGCGGCTGGTGGGTCACTGATGATGGGTCAGGCGGGTGAAGGCACTCCAGTAGTTCTCGCGAGGGGCTTCCCCTATCTGCTCAGAGAAGGCAACGCCAGGGAATTGATCAGAAAGAAGGAGAACGACCTCTTCCGATGATTCCCAAGTTTGAAGCAGGCTACGAACATCTCAAAGTAACTGCACTGGCAGGCGGCGTGGGTGGGGCAAAGCTTTTGGTTGGCCTGGATAAAGTACTGCAGCCTGGTCAGTTGACTGCGATCGTCAATACCGGGGATGATTTTTCTCATTTTGGACTGCACATTTCTCCTGACCTTGATTCGGTTTGTTACGCGTTGGCAGGGCTGGCGGATCCAATGCATGGATGGGGGCGCAAGGATGAAAGCTGGCAGGTGTTGGAGGAATTACGCAGGATTGGCGCTCCGGATTGGTTTGCCCTGGGTGACAGAGATCTTGCCTGGCATTTGGAGCGGCAGCGTTTGCTGAGTGAGGGAAAGTCTCTCACCGAGGCAACAGCTCATTTTTGTGAGATTTTTGGCATTCAGTCGCGGGTGTTGCCGATGTGCGATGAACCAGCACCAACCCTGATAAAGACCAAAGAGGGAGAGTGGCTGGGCTTCCAGGATTACTTTGTTCGTCTGAGATGCCAGCCTGAAATTGCTGAAATCGCTTTATTGGGCAACAAAGAGATCAGTACAAGTGAGCTGGTGATCCAGGCACTGAAGGACGCAGATTTGATCGTTCTGGCACCCTCGAACCCCTGGGTAAGCATCGATCCGATCCTGGCTTTGGAAGGTGTGGAAAGCATCCTTCAGGAAAAGACGGTTATATCGGTTTCACCGATCATCCAGGGTAGCGCGCTAAAAGGTCCGGCAGCCAAAATGTTCAGTGACCTTGGAATCCATCCTTCGTCGGAAGCCGTGCGGCAGCATTACGAGGATTTTTTGGATGGGTTTATTTTTGACGATCTTGACGTAAAGGATGCTGAAAAATGGCAAGCCTCGGCTATAATTAACGAAGCTTGTCAGACGATCATGAAGACTGACGAGGATAAAACAGCTTTGGCAAAAGCGGTCATCTCACTTGGGGCGAGGATCCTTCAAGGCAGATGATTACATGGGCAGTCTTACCTGTTAAAAGGTATTCCGTAGGCAAATCGAGGCTGCGGCAATTATTTTCTGATGCAAATTTGGTCGAACTCAACCAAAATTTGTTTGAAAGCACGTTTACAAAACTACAAGAAATGCCAGGGATCGACGGGATATTTGTGGTTTCCAGGGAAGAACACGCTCTCGAATGGTGTAATTCTCATGGAGGCGTGGCATTAGTGGAAGGTGATCCGAGCACGCTCAACGCGGCAATCTCAAAAGCTCAGGAGCATGCCTGCCAGGTGGGGGTGGAACGTTTGATGGTCTTACCAAGCGACCTGCCATTGATGACCTCAAAAGATTTAAACGCATTGATCCGCCTGGCAGAAGGCGCACACAAACTGGTAATTGTGCCTGACCACTACCAATCAGGCACAAACGCATTAGTAATGAGTGGTCCGGATTTGATCCAGCCAAGGTTTGGTTCAGGTTCTTTCCGAAAACACACAAGACAGGCTATGGAGAAAAACGCAGAACTGGTCGTCTACCTGAATGAAAACATCCAGTGGGATCTTGATACATCACTGGAGTTATATCGTATTATTAACAAACAATCCGAACTTACAATATTGAGCCAATTACGAAAGGAAACCTCACTATGACCCAAAAATACGCTCTCTATCTGCAGGACGCGCATGACTTGCGTGATGGACTGGACATCGTCCGGTATGCTGAAGAAAAGGGAATTGACGGCATTTGGCAAGCTGAAAGCCGCCTGGTGCGCGATGCAATCGTGCCAATGGCTGCTTACGCTGCTGTCTCAGAGCGCATCAAGATAGGCTCGGCTGTTATCAACAACTGGACGCGCAACATTGGTTTGCTGGCTTCAACATTTTTGACCCTGGATGACCTGGCTCCAAACCGCATTATTTGCGGCATCGGTGCCTGGTGGGATCCGCTGGCAAAGAATGTTGGCATCGATCGCACAAAACCCCTCAAGGCGATGGAAGAAACTGTGATCGTCTTACGACGCCTGCTCAACATGGAACGCGTCACCTTTGAAGGTGAATTCCACCAGGTGCACGAGATAGAGCTGGATGTGGTGCACGGACGGCGTGAGCCCCGTAATGTTCCGATCTATATCGGAGCAACCGGTGGAAAAATGGTCGAGATGACCGGTCGGATTGCGGATGGCATCGTCATGAACTACTGTGTGCCGGTGGAGTACAATGATATGGCAATCGAACAGTTGGAAAAGGGCTTAAAAGTTGCAGGTAAAAAGTTAGAGGATTTTGATCGTCCTCAGTTGATTGTCTGTTCAGTCGATGAAGACCACGATGTTGCCATTGACAGCACGCGCGAGCTGCTCACCCAGTATCTGGCGCAGCAACCTCACATTGCCAAGGCATCCGGCGTCTCAATGGATGTCGTAGAGAAAATCCAGGCAATTCTTGGCTGGCCTGCCACCCACGAACAAATCCGGGCGGCGAAGCACTTGGTGCCGGAAGATCTGATCCATCGCATCACTGCCAGCGGCACACCATCTGAAGCAAAAGCAAAGGTTCAGGAATATATCAATCACGGCTGCACCACCCCGATTTTGTACGGCGTTGGCGGTAACACCAAGCTGCTGATCGATACTTTTGCCGCAGAGGCTTAATGCAACAACTGCCAAGCAGTAAGACTTGTTTTGTTTGCGGTCGTGATAACCCGGTGTCCTTGCGGATGACGTTTTACCTGCAGGACAATGGGGAGGTCACCTCCGAAATTGTGGTTCCCGAGGAGTATGCCGGCTACCCTGGCATGGTACATGGCGGCAATATTGTGGCAATGATGGACGAAGCCGCAGGCCGGGCTGCAACGGCGGATGATCCAAATCGCTTTGCGGTAACCAGCCAGTTGACGGTCAAGTACCGGCAGCCAGTGCCTACGAACCAAGTTTTAAAAATTACCGGCAAACTGCTGAAGAAACGCGGAAAAGTTGCCCAGGCACATGGCGAGATCCGCAATCAGGAGGGGGAACTCCTGGCGGAAGCAGATGCTCTTTTTGTAGATGTTGCCGAAGATTTTACCCAAGGCGCAGACCCGGCTTTGTTGGGTTGGAAGGTGTATGAAGATGACTAAACTTGAACTTACTTATGCCCGTCCGGTTACATGGGACGAGCTTGAAGCTCTGCAAAAGGAATTTGAGGGTCAGATCATGTATCTGGCTGGTGGTGACTATCACCCGAAGGCTAAAGATTCTGCAAGCATTCTGATTGACCTGCAGGAACTTGACCTGGACCAGGTGGGGTTTGCTGAGGATGCGATTTATATCGGGGGATTGATCAATTTGCAGCAACTTGGCGATGCATTAGAATCCGCAGACCTCAACGAAGCAATTTCGATTGAAGCAGGTGTCAACCTGCGCAACAGTCTGAGCCTGACCAATTACGTCAAGTCCAGCAATGGACGGTCTGTGGTGCAGATTTGTCTTAATGCAATGGAAGCAGAGTACCGACTTTCCGGTGAAGAAGACGGCCAGGCTCACTCAGAGGCTCTCAAAGCCAGGCTTGCTAATGACTTCATTGAAGAAATATGGATCCCCAAACCCATCTCACTGGCATTTGCCTCGGTAGGGCGAAGCCCAAAGGATCAGCCGGTGGTGGCTGTGGCCGCCTCAAAACGAACGGATGACCGAATCCACATCGCTTGTGGAGGGTCAGAGACGATGTGGGCTGAGTTTGACCTGCATCCTGGCGACGGTGATGGTGAAATCAAGATCCGCGAATTGTATAAAGACATCAATGATCAATGGGCAGGAGCAGAATACCGGCAGGAAGTTGCAGCTGTTTTACTTTCCCGGTGCCTGCACAAGCTCACTCAGGACTCTTCTAAAAAGGAGGAATCATGAAACTCTACCTCCTGATCAACGACAGGACTTATGAAACGGAATGCCGGCCAAGCGATAGCCTGCTGGAAGTGTTGAGACGTTTGGGGCTTTTGAGCGTGAAATCCGGCGGATGTGTTCGCGGGGAATGCGGGGCATGCACGGTCCTGATGGATGGAGAACCGATCAATTCCTGTATGTTCCTGGCTGTGCAGGCACAGGGGCACAGCCTGGAGACGCTTGAGCAGTTTGGGCAGCATCCGGAGCAAGGTTGGAAAAAAACTGAGGGTTATGACCCAATTCAGAAGGCTTTCATTGAAAGTGGCTCGATCCAATGCGGTTATTGCACGCCTGCCATGATTTTGGCTGCCAAGGCTTTGCTGCGCCAGAATCCGGACCCCACTGAAGCGCAGGTGAGGGAGGCATTGTCGGGAGTCTTGTGCCGTTGTACAGCCTACGTCAAACCGGTCCAAGCGGTGTTGCAAGCTGCTGCGAATATCAGGCAGAGTGAACAGGAGCCATTCGAAGATGAGCCGGAAGATCTGGTTTATGAACCAGCAATCTTTGCGGTGGATGCAATCCCTGAGACTGAAACCATCGGCAAATCTGAGATTAAAGTGGATGCGGCCAAACTCGCACAGGGAAAGCCAGCCTTCACCGCAGATTTACAGCTTTCGGGCACGCTGATTGCTAAAGTTCTCAGATCGCCTTATGCCCATGCGAAGATCATCCGGATTGATGCCGCCAAGGCAAAAGCTTTGCCGGGTGTGGCAGCTGTTTTGACCTGGGAGGATCTGCCGCGTGTGGCTTACTCCACCGCGGGGCAGTCAGACCCAATTCCTGGTCCACTGGATATGTTCTCGTTGGATAACAAGGTGCGGTTTGTTGGAGACAGGGTTGCTTTTGTGGCGGCTGAGACGGCAGAAATCGCTGAAAAGGCTCTGGAATTAATTGATGTGACCTATGAACCTTTGCCAGTGATTGTGGACCCAAGGGACGCCATGAAAGAAGGCGCGGTCCGCATTCATGACGAAGAAGATTATGTCAACTTTGGAGACTCAGATCCGTCTATCAACCTTGCAGCTAAGATTCGGATTGACATCGGTGATGTTGAGAAGGGTTTTGCAGAAGCTGACCGGATTTTTGAGCAGGAATACGCGGTTCCCAAAGTGCAGCAGGCACATATTGAACCACATGTTACCCTTACCTATTGGGATGAGGATGACCGCCTGGTGGTGCGCACGAGTACCCAGGTGCCGTTCCATGTCAGGCGTCAGATAGCGCCTGTGATTGGGCTGCCGGTGAAGCGCATCCGCGTTATCAAGCCGCGCATTGGCGGAGGCTTTGGCAACAAGCAGGAAGTCTTGATTGAAGACGTTGCTGCCCATTTGACAATCGCGACAGGCAAACCCGTTCTCTATGAAATGAGCAGGGAAGAGGAGTTTATTGCTTCCCGGGCGCGTCATCCGATGCGCATTCGCATGAAAACCGGCGTCAAGTTGGATGGCACAATGACCGCCAACGAGATGACCGCTCTTTCGGATACCGGCGCTTATGGTTGCCATGCTTTGACTGTTACCGGAAACACAGGCCAGAAGACCATGGGCTTATATGTTGGGGACGGGGAATACAGAAAACATCCAAACATTCGTTTTTACGCGGATATCGTTTATACAAACACGACACCAGCAGGCGCATACCGCGGCTATGGCGTGCCGCAGGGCTATTGGCCGCTCGATCGCCATCTGGAAAATATCGCGCGGGCACTTGACTTGGATCCGATTGCGTTTCGGCTGAAGAACGCTTTACGACCAGGTGAGGTTCAGCCATTCAGCACAGCCTGGAATGAGGGCAGGGAACCAGTGCCAGAAATCATCAAGACGGTCGGTCTTGAACAGGCGACCGCAGAAGGACGCAAGGCAATTGGTTGGGATGACAAATTTGGGAATGAAGCCTGGCACACAGTGCCGGGAAAACCCCATCTCAGGCGTGGTATCGGCGTCGCAACGGTGATGCAAGGCACCGCAATTCCCAACCTGGATATGGGCGGCGCGAGCATCAAGATCAACGACGATGGCAGTTTCAACCTTTTGGTAGGTGCGACAGACCTCGGAACAGGCAGTGATACCGTTCTGGGTCAGATTGCCGCGGAAACTCTGGGTGTGGAACTGGAAGACATCATTGTGACCTCCTCCGACACCGACACGACCCCATTTGATGTCGGCGCGTATGCTTCCTCGACAACATATATTTCTGGAACGGCAGTTCTGAAAGCTGCCAAAGAGGTAGCACAAAGAATTAAAGTGCGCGCGGCTCAGCTTCTGGGAGACAAAGGCGAGGTGGTGGAGCCGGCAGACCTGGTTCTGAAAGACCGAAATGCAGTTTCGCCATCAGGATCCAAAATCAGCATGGCTGAGATTGCGCTGGACTCGCTGCACTGGCGTAACCAGGAACAGATCATGGCCACGGGATCCCACGTGTCGCCAAACTCACCGCCACCCTTTGCCGCGCAGTTCGCGACCGTTTTGGTGGATATCGAAACCGGACAGGTTACGGTTGAAGAGCTGATTATGGCTGTGGATTCGGGGGTTATCATCAACCCGATTGCCGCGTCCGGTCAGATCGAAGGCGGTGTTGCCCAGGCTCTGGGTTATGGTGTCAGTGAGGAAATGCGCTATGATGCTGAGGGGCAGCCGCGTGAGCGTGACCTGGTCGATTATCATATCTTCCGGGCAGACGAGATGCCCGCCATCCGCTCAATTTTTGTCCAGACATATGAAGAAACCGGGCCTTATGGCGCCAAGGCTGTCGCTGAAATTCCTTTAGACGGCGCCGCGCCAGCCATTGGAAATGCAGTGCTGGATGCCTGTGGAGCCGACGTGTTGGACAATCCGCTCACTCCAGAACGAATCTGGAAAGCCTTAAAACATTAATCAGAAAGCAGGACCGATGGATAAGAACAGCGTTTTCAGGCGAAAATCCGATACGATCTACGTGACAGGACACATCAATCCTGATACTGACTCGATTGCTGCTGCAATAGGATACGCCTGGCTTTTAGGTGAACGTGATGGCGCAAACGCGGTCGCAAGCAGGGCGGGCTCCATTAATCCGCAAACAGCCTATCTTCTGAAACGGCTCGAAATTGATCCGCCTCTGCTGGTAACAGACGCATCGCCACGCTTTGAATCGGTAATGCGCCGGCTGGACGCAGTCTCGCCTGATCGTTCCTTGAACGAAGCCTGGACGATCCTTTCGCGAACCGGTGGGATTGCCCCTGTTGTCAACCTGGACGGGACACCTTACGGAATGGTGACCGGAAAGAGCATGTTTGACTTTTTACGAAAAATTATCGGTCCCCATGCAAAACTACGGGAAATGACCATCGCTGAGTTGATGGACATTCCTTGTCGGGAAGCAGCGAATACGGATATTCCCAGGTTCCTGCCCCAAACGCGCATCAAAGATGTGATCAATCGCATGCTGAGGCAAGAGGCTAACGAATATTGGGTCGTGGATGAGAACAAGCGCTACCTTGGTGTGGTTCGGCAGCAGGACCTGCTCAGTCCACCCCGGATCAAGGTCGTGCTGGTGGACCATAATGAGCCGCAACAATCCATCGCAAACCTGGAAGAGAGCGAATTGCTCGAGATCCTTGATCATCACCGGCTTGGAAACCAATCGACTCACAATCCGATCAAATTCACGGTTGACATTGTCGGCAGTACCTCCACGTTGGTTACAGAGCAGATCACGGAGGTGGGCTTGAGCGCGCCGCCAAGAATTGCCGGTTTGCTGTTGGCAGGGCTGCTTTCGGATACGTTAATTTTCAGCTCACCAACCACGACCCCACGTGATAAAGCTGCAGCTGAGGTGCTGGCCAGATGGGCTTTTGTGCCTGGCTCGCCTCTGGAAGAGGAAACCCTTCAAAGCTATGGAGAAAAAATCATTAAGGCTGGATCTGGACTCCTGACGCAGGAACCTGAAGTGGTCGTGAAAACAGATATGAAGATGTACGAAGCAGCCGGACTCAAGTTTGCGATCGCGCAGGCCGAGACAACGGATGTTTACGACATTGGGGACTATATGAGCAAGCTAAAAACAGCCTTGAGCGATATGAAAACGCAGAATGGGCTTGATTTTACGGGTTTGATGATTACGGATGTGGTCAAGGGCTCCAGCCGGATAATTTTTGTCGATGCACCGATGACATTGGACGAATTGCCGTATGCACCACTCGGAGATGGGAGTCTGCTGGCTGAAGGAGTGGTTTCGCGGAAGAAGCAACTTCTGCCAATCATTCTTTCCTTGTTAGAGGTCTAGCATGGATGTTCTGGATCGGCTGGTTGAAGCTAAAAAAAATAGTGTACCTGTGGCGTTGTGCATTGTGATAGAGACAAAAGGCTCGGTTCCACGCCGGTCAAGCAGTAAGATGTTGGTGTACGCAGATGGACAGACTGAAGGCACTGTGGGCGGAGGAGAGTTGGAATCAAGGACCGTAGACATGGCTCTTGAATCGCTAAAAAATGGAAGGACCAGACTTTTGGAATATTCACTCTCAGCCGATAACCCGGAATCGGCAGGTGTGTGTGGTGGAGAGGTAAAAGTGTACATTGAACCGCAGGTCTCCAAGCCGGTTTTATTGATCCTCGGCGCAGGGCACGTGGGGCAGGCCGTTGCGCGGATCGGACAAATGCTCGATTTTCGCGTGATCATTTCCGATGATCGCAAGGAACTTTGCAATCCCGAAATCTTACCGGGCGATGTTGAGTTGTTGCCCGTACCAATCACTGAGATACCAGATCATTTGGCAATTGATGAGCGGGTTTATGTTGTTGGCGTAACGCGTGGCAGTGAAGTGGATGTTGAGGGTCTGGAAGTTATCCTCCGGGGTTCACCTGCCTATGTCGGTTTGATTGGCTCAAAAAATCGTTGGGCGGCCACAAGGCAGGGTTTGATTGATCGCGGTGTCAGCCTCGAGAAAATTGCGCAGATCAAGTCACCAATTGGATTGAGCATCAAAGCAGAAACGCCAAATGAGATCGCCATCAGCATCCTGGCTGAGATTATTGAAAAACTAAAAAGTTAAAATAATTGGAGCAAATATGTGGAAACACTACCTAATACCTGAAAACATCGAAGCCCTTAAGCAAGCGTTGGACGGGGCGGATAAACAGACCAAGATTATTGCCGGCGGTACTGACCTGATGGTTGAAATCAAGAACGGAAAATGGCCTGAATTGGACATCGTCATCGATATCTCGCGCTTGCCTGGTTTGGACAAGATATGGAAAGATGATCAGGGTCTGATTCACATCGAAGCAATGGTGACACACAATGATGTGCTGCAATCTCCAATGCTCAGAGAGTTCGCCAATCCGCTGGTTCAGGCCTGTTATAAGGTGGCGACTCCGCAATTGCGCAATCGCGCGACTGTCGTTGGCAATTTGGTGACCGCCTCGCCGGCGAATGACACGATCACGCCGCTGATGGCAATGGATGCCCAACTTGTTTTAGCTTCAAGTGAAGGCGAGCGCACAGTGGCTTTGCGGGATTTTTATCTCGGAGTGCGAAAAACTGTAATGGCTCCCCATGAATTTGTCAAAGAAGTCAACTTTAGGGCGCTGAAACCTACTCAGCAGGGCAGTTTCATGAAGCAGGCGCTGCGACGCACACAGGCGATTGCAGTGTTGAACTGTTGTGTTCTGCTGGAAATGGAAGATGAGACTGTTCAAAAAGCCGTGATCACGATGGGATCGGTTGCTCCAACGATTATTCATGCCGAGGACGCTGAAGCTTTTCTGCTTGGAAAGAAGCTTGACGAAGCAGTGATCCAAGAGGCGGGTCGGCTGGCGGCTGAAGCGACGAAACCGATCAGCGACGTTCGGGCATCAGATGAATATCGCCTCTACATGATGCAGGTCCTGGTAGAAGGCGGCTTGAAGGAACTTCGAAGCGGTACTCAGACAGCAAAAGTGCCCGCAAAGCCAGTTGCCCTGGACACAAAAGAAGGATTTCGCAGCCTTGCTGCGGGGGAGTGGGATGGGGAGA
The DNA here is from genome assembly GCA_002423495.1 of Anaerolineaceae bacterium UBA6105. Classification (GTDB taxonomy): domain Bacteria; phylum Chloroflexota; class Anaerolineae; order Anaerolineales; family Anaerolineaceae; genus Mesolinea. The sequence goes on from DIWN01000044.1 coordinate 48,640, forward strand.
CAATCCAGACGACTATCAACGGAGAAACGTTCGTGATAGACGGCGCGAAAGACATGACATTGTTAAATATGGTACGAGAGCGCGTAGGTTTTACAGGAACCAAGGTAGGATGCGAAGAGGGGGAGTGCGGTGCGTGTACCTTGTTCCTGGATGGGAAAGCAGTGGTAAGTTGCCTGATACCAGCGCCGCGTGCGCATCTGGCAAATATCACCACTATTGAAGGAATCGCCGAGGAAGAAACGCTTCATCCCGTTCAGCAAGAGTTTGTGGACCATGGAGCCGTACAGTGCGGTTACTGCACGCCGGGATTTGTGATGGCGGCAGTGAAGTTGCTCCAGGAAAATCCCCACCCAAGCCAGGAGCTGATTAAAGAGGGAATTTCGGGCAATTTGTGCCGGTGTACAGGTTATTACAAGATTATTGAGGCCATTGAAGCAGCCTGTGACAAGATGAGGAGCTAAGATGAACGCAATCGGAAATTCTATTACCCGCCTTGATGTTGTCGCGAAGGTTACCGGTAAGGCAAAATATCCGGGTGATTTTCAGTTTTCTGATCAGCTTGTGATGAAAGTGCTGTTTGCCCATCGGACGCATGCCAGGGTCCTTGATATCGACACGACGCAGGCTGAAGCAATTGAGGGCGTTGTGATGGTACTAACGGCTAAAGATGTGCCTGTAAACGAGTACGGTCTTGGTGTTAATGACCAACCTGTCTTGTGTGGACCGGGTTCCAGCATCCAGGGCACGGATGTTGTGCGCTTTGAAGGGGACCAGGTCGCGCTGGTGATTGCTGAAAGTGAAGAAATTGCTGTTGAGGCACTTAATCGGATTGTGGTGCGGTATGAAGACTTGCCGGTTGTGAAAACCATCGGCGAAGCCTTGAAGGAAGACGCGCCAATTCTTCATTCTCGCTTGGACAGCAACATTTTCCATCACAATATAGTACGCAGTGGCTCCACTGAGGAAGCTTTTAAGAATTGCGCCGTTATTGTGGAGGGAGAATATCAAACTCCGGTCCAGGAACATGCCTATTTGCAACCGGAATCCGGTGTGGGTTTTATAGACGAAAAAGGCAGAGTAACGATCATAACTGCCGGTCAGTGGGCTCACGAAGATCAGGAACAAGTGGCACACGCGCTTGGATTGCCGCTTGACTCTATCCGCATCATTTACCCCGCCATTGGTGGGGCGTTTGGCGGCAGAGAAGACATGTCGGTTCAGATCATTCTGGGACTGGCTGCGCTAAAACTGCATGAACGTGGGATTGACCGACCGGTGAGGATTGTGTGGTCGCGGGAAGAGTCGATGATTGGGCATTGTAAGCGGCATGCTTACACAATGAAGGCAAAGTGGGGAGCAGACGCGCAAGGAAAAATCCTGGCTGCTGAATGCGAAATCTGGGCCAATGGCGGCGCTTATGTTTACACTTCACCAAAAGTACTTGGCAACGCGACACTGCTTGCCACCGGACCCTATGAAGTACCGAACGTCAGCACAGACGCTTATGCCGTTTATACGAATGACATTCCAGGTGGCGCTTTCCGCGGTTTTGGCGGACCGCAAGCTGCCTTCATGGCAGAAATGCAGGTCGATAAACTTGCAGAAGCGCTGGGTATGGACCCGGTCGAATTCCGCATGCGCAATCTCTTCAAGGAGGGTTCCCTGATTTCGATGGGTTCGCCGCTTCCCGCGGGAGTGACAATCCGTGAGGTGACGCAGAAATGTGCTGAAGAGGCGGGCTGGACGCACGGTCCGGATGGCTGGAAAAAGCCTGAGCTTGCTCCGTCGGAAGATCCAAACATTAAGCGTGGGCTTGGAATAGCATGCGGTTATAAGAACATCGGTTTCTCTTATGGCGCACCCGAAAATTGCGGCGCAACGATCATTCTCGAAGGTGATCAGGAAATCGAAAAAGCAAAGCTATACCATGCTGGCGCGGAAGTTGGCCAGGGATCGCACAGTGCCTTTGCCCAGTTTGCTGCTGAGGCGCTGGATTTGCTGTTGGAGAAGCTTGAAGTCCATTTCTCTGATACATCAAATACGCTAAACTCAGGCAGTGTTTCAGCTTCACGCATGACGCACATGGCTGGGAATTCCATCATTGGCGCGGCAAATTTGGCTTTGGAACATTGGCAGGCTGGTGAACGACCTGCTGTTGGTTCTTATGTCTATCGTCCGCCAGCTACCAGCACGATGGATAAAACAGACGGTCACTGCAATCCTAACTTTACTTATGGTTACGTTGCCCAGGCGGTTTTTGCGGATGTCAACATCCAGACAGGTGAAGTTCATTTGCGCGATGTGATCAGTGTGGATGATGTGGGTAAAGCCATCAATCCGATTCAAGTTGAGGGGCAGATTGAAGGCTGTGTGGTTCAGGCTGCTGGTTATGTAGTCCTTGAAAATTGGAAAAAGAGGAATACCAGGGCGCTGACGAAAGAACTTTCCACTTATCTCATTCCAACCGTTCTTGATATTCCCGATCGAACACGCTCGGTGATTTTGGAATATCCTGATCCTATTGGTCCTTATGGAGCGCGGGGGATGGGCGAGATGCCGTATTTACCTTTTGCGCCAGCGGTGATGGACGCGGTTCACCACGCGACCGGAATTAGATTCCACAGTTTTCCTTTGACTGCTGAGAGAGTTCTGAGGGGACTGGGCAAGCTTAAGCCGGAGGTTAGCGGATTTTGGGATTATGAGTAAGCAAGTTGCGGGCATCGTCCTGGCGGCTGGCGATTCGAGCCGGTTTGGCTCGCCAAAACAATTACTTCCCTGGCGAGAGACGACTGTTTTAAATAGTGTTGTCCAAACTGCGATTGAAACAGACCTCGCACCTGTGGTCGTGGTGCTTGGGGCAAACGCGGAACAGATAGAGCCTGGATTACCAGAAGGCTGCATTGTGGTGATTAACACTTCGTGGTCTGAAGGGCAGAGTTCTTCGATAAGGATTGGACTGGCACAAGTGCCGGAGGAAATTGACGGTGTTTTGATATTGCTGGGCGATCAGCCGCAGGTCAATCCGTACTTCTGCGAAAGTATTGTTCGGAGGGGACTTGAAAGCGGGAAAATAACCATTCCTTACGTGAATGACCGGCGTGCAAACCCGGTATTTTTTCCGAAACTCACGCTCGAAAAGCTTGGGCAAGTGGCTGGTGACCAGGGCGGGCGGGCGATCTTTTCTGAATTCCGGGTTGAACTCTTTCCCTGGCTGGATGACTGCATGGCGATGGATATTGATACCCCGGAAGATTACGAAAAACTGAAAGCCTGCTACGACTCTGAATGAGGGGACAGTAATTTAGTATAATCGAACGTGATTGCGGAATACAACCGTCTGCTCTGCCTTGTGCAGTTTTTCAAGCCAGAGTGAATTCAGTTGCCGCAGAGACAAAAATCTAATTTAACAGGAGACTATTTTGTTAACGAACGAAGCTGTTTTGAATGCCTTAAGAAACGTAATGGATCCGGATTTACATCAGGATCTTGTTAGCCTTGGAATGATAAAGGATGTAAAAGTCGACGGAGATAAGGTCAGTTTTACGATTGAACTCACCACTCCCAGTTGCCCGCTCAAATCAAAGATTGAAAACGACGCCCGCCAGGCTGTGTTGAGTCTGACCGAAGCCAAAGAGGTGGAAATCAATATGTCGGCACAAGTCAGGACCCCAAAGGCTGTGACGATTGATCAAAATCAATTTAAACATGTGATTGCAGTTGGGTCCGGTAAGGGTGGCGTGGGTAAGAGCACGGTTTCTGTAAATTTAGCGCTGGCTTTGGCGCAGGATGGAGCCAAAGTTGGTTTGCTCGATGCGGATATTTACGGCCCTAACATTCCACGTATGCTCGGTATTGATCGTCTCCCAGAGAATGTAACGGGTGGCAAGATCCCGCTGGCTGAGATTCATGGAATGAAAGTCATGTCCATTGGTTTTCTTGTGCAAAACGGTCAGCCGCTGATCTGGCGTGGACCGATGCTCCACTCCGCGATACAACAGTTCATCACGGATTTTGATTGGGGCGATCTCGATTACTTCATCGTGGATTTACCGCCGGGAACAGGAGATGTGCAGCTTTCCTTGAGTCAGACCTTGCCGCTGACCGGCGCAGTAATCGTGACAACACCCCAACAGGTTGCTATTGACGACGCAGCACGCGCGGTGGGAATGTTTGAGAAACTTGAAGTCCCGATTTTGGGGATTGTAGAAAACATGTCTTATCTCATCATGTCGGATGGCTCAAAGTTGGCAGTCTTCGGCACTGGTGGCGGTGAGCATTTGGCTTCCCGCACCGGCATCACATTCCTGGGCAGGATTCCACTGGATCCTGAAATTGGGCAAGGTGGAGATATCGGCAGCCCTGTTGTGCTACTTGATGAGACCAATCCGAGCGCTCAGGCGATGCGGGAGGTTGCCCGCAAGGTGGCAGCAGAAGCCAGTATCAAGGCTCATGAGGCTAAAGGACAGGGATGATATAATCGCCAACATGTCTGAAACAAGTTACATTGGTGTTCAATTTAAGCCGATAGGCAAAACTTATAACTTTATGCTTCCTGAAAATATGGAAGTTGAGAGAAATGCGCTGGTGGTAGTTAATACCGTCAGAGGTAAACAGATTGGAAGGGTTGCGGCTGTTAATTTGCCGCAACCTGAGAATCCTTCTGAGGTACAGTCCATAGAACGCGTTGCAAACGAAGAAGACCTTCAACGAAAAGCGGAAATTACCGCAAAAGAGGAAGAGGTCGTCCGCGCAGTAGCAAAATACCTGCTTGATCCTGGTCATGAAGGTATAAAAGTTGTGGACGCAGAGTACAGTCTTGATTATTCACGACTGACTATCTACCTTAACTACGAATCGAGCACGAACTTTAATCCGCGTAACTTTATCCGGGATGTCTCGCACATGTTCCAGGGTTGTCGCATTGAAGTGCGGCAGGTTGGCCCCAGAGATGCTGCCAAGGTTATTTCAGGCATTGGAGCCTGTGGCATAGAAAAGCGTTGCTGTTCAAGATTTTTGACAGAATTTAGTTCCATCTCAATAAAGATGGCAAAAGCACAGGACATTTCTCTGACGCCGATGGAAATCACCGGCATTTGCGGGCGCCTGCGCTGTTGCCTGGCTTATGAGTTTGAAATGTATGACGAAGCGCGCAAAAATTTGCCCAAGAAGAAGAAGATGGTGAGCACACCTCTTGGTGAGGGTAAAGTGCTGCAGATCATGCCGCTGAAAGACTCTGTGCTGGTTGATTTACCTGAAAAGGGACCCAAGGAGTTTACCCGGACGGAACTTGAAACTGGCATCCTTGAGGAAAAAATCGTTTCCAAGGAAATCGAAGAATTTGCATTTTCTGAGCATGATGAAGATGTTGAAGTGGTCCGCCTGGAATCACCGAAACCCCGCGAAGAAAGACCCAGTGGAAGACGCGGCAGCCGAAGTGACAGATCTCGCCAGGGCAGTCAATCCCGAAGCAGGAATACCCGGGATGGACAGGGATCAGACCGTGAACAGAAATCTTCAAGCAGCCGGCGGCAGGATCAGCCACGAAATAGCAACCAGCAACCCGGGTCCAACAGGCAGGATCAAGCAGGTCAGCCGCAAGAACAGCGCAAAAGCAGCTCAAGTCGCAGGAGAAAATCACGCCCAAGGCGCGACCAATCTACAAATAATCCACCGAAACAGGAATAAAAATCTATAATGTTTCCAGAGTGGCAAGGATCAAAAACCATCATGGTAATTCTCGCCCATCCGGATGACCCGGAATTTTTTTTGGGCGGCACAATCGCGGAGTGGGTGAAGCAGGGGCATGAGGTCAGTTATCTGCTGCTAACCAAAGGGCAGAGGGGCGTCTCTCCGGGATATCCGGACCCTGTCGATTTGGACAAAGTCAGGGTACGTGAGCAACAGAATGCTGCAGCTAAACTCGGGGTAAACAAGGTGGATTTCCTTGATTTTCAAGATGGATATCTCGTCGCTGATATCGAAGCCCGGAAGAAAGTTGCGCGGGAGATCAGAAAAACGCGACCCGATGTTGTTGCCACTTTTGATCCTTTGTTGATTTACCAAAGAGGCCGAATAAACCATCCTGACCACAGGACGGCGGGACAAATTGTGATAGACGCGATCTTTCCAGCCGTAGGGAATTCTGCTTTCTTTCCGGAATTTTTGGAGGAAGGATTACTCGCACACCAGGTGGAGGAACTTTGGCTCAGTGTACCGGTGGAGGCCAACTTCGAATTGGATGTCACCCAAAACTGGCAATTGAGATTGGAAGCATTATTGGAACATGTTTCCCAGGTTGGTGAACCGGCAAAATTTCTTGAAATAATGGAAACAAAAAGGCAAACCCGCTGGGGCGAAGAAATGCGTTACGTCGAATCTTTCAGGAGATTGATCTTATGAGCGATTCTCACATTTATCAATTCGCCCAAACCCTTCAGGAATCTGTCAGCCATCATCGACGGCATATCCACCGCAATCCGGAACTTGCTTTTGAGGAAGTCCAGACTGCTGATTATGTAGCAAAGGAACTGGAATCGTTGGGGTTTGAGGTCAAACGGGGATACGGAAAGACAGGACTGGTCGCTTATTTGCCCGCTGTCAAGGATGGACCGCGCTTTTTGCTACGGTTTGATATGGACGCGTTGGCTTTGCAGGAGCAAACCGGGCTCGACTTTGCATCAACGAAAGATGGAAGGATGCATGCCTGCGGGCATGACGGGCATGTTGCGATCGGTCTGACTGTGGTAAAAATTCTTGTTGGGATGGAAAGTGAACTGGCAGGGAGTTACTATCTGCTTTTTCAACCGGCAGAAGAAATTGGCCAGGGCGCTGCCGCAATGATCGCGGATGGCGTGATGGATTTCATCCGACCAGATTACGCAATGGCAGTGCACTTGTGGGCAGAAGAACCAGCAGGTTGGCTGGGAATTACTTCTGGACCTGTGATGGCTGGAAGCAAAGACTTGCGGATTACCGTACATGGAGTTGGCGGGCATAGTGCTCGTCCGCACAAAGCCGTAGACCCAATCCTGGCAAGCGCGCATCTGATCACCGCGTTGCAGTCCATTGTCAGTCGTAAAGTTGACCCGCTGGATAGTGTGGTCTACTCGATTACGCAAATTCACGCTGGTTCAACCATCAACGTCATTCCTGATTGTGTCACCATGAGCGGGACGCCGCGCTATTTTACTCCAGAGGTGGAACGGGAAATTGAAAATTCAACGAACAGGATTTGCGATGGAGTTGCCCGGGCATTTGGTTGTGAAATTGAAGTCGAACTCGGTGTAAATGCTCCACCCCTATTAAACAATCCGACTGTTTGCCAGGCAGCCCGGAAAGCTGCGGAGAAGATTAATCCGGATTTCGTGATCGAGAACAATTTAAGGATGATGGCGTCTGAAGATATGGCATTATTCCTTCAACAAATACCCGGCGCAATGTTCTTCGTGGGGGCGGGAAAAGAAGACCCGGATAAACGCTATCCCTTGCACCATCCAGGGTTTGACATTGATGAAAGCAGCCTGATCCTTGCTGCCACGCTTTTATTGGAAACTTGCCAACAGTTGGAAAAATCTGCCTGATGGAACCCAAGTCACCAATCGTTGGTTTGTGCGGCTTCAGCGGCAGTGGAAAGACCCAAACTTGCCTAAATTTAGTCAAAGAACTACGCGCTGAAGGCATTCAATGCTGTGGATTTGTTTCGCCTGCCGTGTTTGAGGACACCAAAAAGACAGCCATCAAGGTCCAATGGCTTGAAGGCGGTGATGAACGGGTTTTGATGACACCTGTCACAGAAGAAAGCCAATTTACGGTTGGGCATTGGCAAATTCATGCGGATGCTTTTGAGTGGATAGATCGGAAGTTGAGTGACCTGAAGGAATGCCGGGCTTTTTTTTGTGACGAGATCGGTCCATTGGAAGTAGAGCAGGGAAAAGGCTGGATCAAAGCTGTGGAAATCGTGGATGACAGAAAGTGCGAATTGAGCATCATCAGCTTCAGACCGACGCTGCGCGATTTTTTCAGCCAGCGTTATCCTGATATGAACATCTTTGATCTTGAGAGTATTGATGATGACGCGGAAGTCATTAGGTACGTCAAAGAAATTTTCGGTATAGCCTAAACCCAAGCAAAAGCAGCTTGGGTTATGTATAATCCCATTATGGAAGACAACGACACAGAAAAGATGCCCCTCGGCCAACATTTGGAAGACTTGCGCAAAGTCCTTTTGCGGGCTTTGCTGGGCCTGATGGCGGGTGTGATTGCGGGCGCTTTCTTTGTGAAACCAGTGCTGGACTTCCTCGCGCGACCGATTGGGGGGGTGGAGAATCTGCAAGTAATTGAAGTGACAGAGTCGATGTCGGTCTATATGCGCGTCGCGCTGTTGATTGGTCTGATCCTTGCCTTGCCCTGGATATTCTTCCAGCTTTTTTCGTTCATCGGTAAGGGGCTGAAAAAGAGCGAAAAACGCGGTCTCTTAGTTGCTATTCCATTTGCCACGATTCTGTTTCTGGCAGGGGGAGGTTTCGCGTTTTTTGTGATGCTGCCGGCATCCATGAAATTTTTTACCAGTCTGCTGGAAGTCAATACAACATTACGACTGAGTTCCTATTTTGGATTCGTGGTTAATTTGATCTTTTGGATCGCGATGAGTTTTGAATTGCCCCTGTTGGTTTTTGTGCTGACCAGGGTAGGGGTTATTAAGCCGACCCTTTTAACCAAGGGATGGCGTGTTGGCTTGGTGGTGATTGCCGTTTTGGCAGCTGTAATCACACCAACCGGTGACCCTGTAAATATGGTCATTTTCATGTTGCCATTATTTGGGTTATATTTATTGAGTATTGGGCTATCGGCATTGGCATACAAAGCAAGGCGTGCCACAGAAGCTGAAAGCCCGGAGGTAGAGTGAAATGATAGGTGGCTTACATTGGCCTGAGGTAATCCTGATCCTGGCAGTCCTGCTGCTGGTTTTTGGAGTCGGTCGCATCACAAAGATAGGCGGAGAATTGGGATCAGGCATCAAGGCATTTAAAGAAGGTCTGAGCGGCAAGAAAGAGTCTGATGAAGAGAACGAATCAGACGAGCCCAAGGCTTCCTGAGAAGGGCGAAAATGGAATTCTTCAATCTCGGCTGGTCTGAGATTCTATTAATCTTCACACTCGCGTTCATTGTTCTTGGTCCGGATCGGATCAAGAAATTTGGAGGCGAACTGGGGGGATTCCTGCGAAAATTGAGCAAGGATGGCTTATTTCGGGAAGTTGTCCAGACAACGGACGAATTACGGAATTATCCCCGAAAAATTCTGAATGAAGCCATGCTGGATCAGCCTGTTATGTACGACCAGGCGGAAAAAAGCATGTTGCACTCGCCAAAAGAGGGCATCGATATTGAACCTGGTGAAGAACAGGTTCAGGGCTAAGGTAATTTGCCAATTTTTTAGCCCAATAATTTCCGCATCTCTCCTATCATCATTTCAAAAGCTGAATCCGTATCCCTCAAGGGCTTGGTCTCGCTGTTTGTGAAGATAGCCTCGTAGATAGCCAGCAGCTGCGACTTTGTGAAATGATGTGAGATTTCGAAGAGTGCAGCTGGGTTGCTTAGCAGCGATGGGAGCTTCTGGATGAACAATCCTTTGGCCAGGGTTGAGAGGCGGAAATGACGCATCAAGCGGTCGAGGCGCGTGATCGGGTCGGTTTGGAAGGCTTCCACTCGGACTTCTGTAAGGTGGACAAAAAGTTCCTGATTTGCAGACACCTCAGACACGCTGATCACAAGAGATTTGCGGGATTCATCGTATGCACTTTCAAAAGCTAATTCCAGCTCAGCATCGCTGACCTTAATCTCGCTTGGTTGGCTGATGCCAATGATTTCAAAATCGTAAGCCCTGACATTTGGAAAACCTTCGATTGCATCCGGTCGTCCGGCCACAGCGGACTTTTTTAGCAGGAGGGTGCCAGCGCAGTGGCTCTGTGAGAAGCTTGTCAAGGCAAAATCATCATTCTGATAGGCTTGAGTTTCCCCGTCATCTTCGTAGAGTTGATAACTTCCATCTGCGCCTGCGAAGAACTTAATGTGAAGCCGGGAGGGCAGCTTGACCCCGTTCGCGGGGCTATCAGAATCCATCGGGATGATGGCTCCAGATTTGGCGAAGACTGGAATCTGGCTTTGATCGGCGTAGAGCGTCAGCCACTGTCTGCCGTCGTGGGCCTCGTTCGTGAAGAAGTTGAACCATTGGCCGGCAGGAAGCCAGACTGAATGACGCGTCAGCTTCGTATCCAGATCTGCTGGCTGGGTGATCGGCGCGACCAGCAAGTGACGGGCGAAGGTGTATTGATTGGGGGCTTGATAAGCAGCTTCCTCATTGGGATACGAATAGTACATGGGCAGGATCAGCGGCTCTCCCTGCCTGGCGTTCAGCCAATTGGCGGTGTAGATCAATGGCAGCAGGGTGTGCCGGAGCTGCATGGCAGAGCGCGCGTTATCCAATACATCTTTGCCAAATGCCCAGGGCTGCCTGTCGATAAATGCATTGTTCGTCGAGTGGAGCCTGAAGATTGGGCTGAAAACGCCAAATTGCACCCAGCGGGTGTAGAGCTCGGGATCTTCAACGCCCTCACAATGACCACCTATGTCGTGACTCCACCAGCCGTAGGCAACATTAGCAGCGGTTGCGGTCATTTCCGGCTGAAAAGCCAGGCTTTCCCAGGAGACAATGGTGTCACCCGAGAAGCCGATCGGGTAGCGATGCCCGCCCAGACCCGGCCAGCGGGAGAAGATGAAGGGACGTTTCTGCGAGGTGCGGCCAAGGTCGTAGTAGTGCAGGTGGTTGAGCCAGAATAAAGGATCCAAACCGGCTGTGGCAGAACGGGTGCCTTGCTGCCAGTCCATCCACCAGAAATCAATGCCTTGATCCTCCAGTGGGTGATGGAGATGCTTGAAATAGGCTTCTGTGAAGGAAGGATTGGCGATATCAAAGGGAATGGGATCACCAGATTCGAAGTCCTGCCCAAGAGCATTTGCCATGGCAGGATACGCCTCTTCGTGAGGATGGATCCCTTCGGCGGGGTGGAGGTTCAGGGCAGTTTTCAGATTTCTTCGGTGGAGCGCTTTTATGAACTCGCCTGGCTCAGGAAAGAGTTCTTTGTTCCAGGTGTAGCCAGTCCAACCTGAGCTGGTATTGCCAGTTTTCGTGATGTGCCAATCCATGTCCACGATGCAAACCGAAAGAGGGATGTGAAGCTGCGTGAAGGTGTCCATAAGATCCAACAGCTCCTGGTCTGAATAGGCCCAATAACGGCTCCACCAGTTTCCGAGAGCCCAGCGGGGCAGAAGACCGGGTTTGCCAGAAACGCGCTGGTAATCAGCAATTGCTGCGAGATAGTCCTGCGCGTAGCCAAAAAAGTAGAGGTCGCGCTTTTCTGGGGCTGTTTCCCGGGGTTGGAGCCACTCGTTCTCATCGAATATCAGGCTGTGGCTGTCGTCCACCACTGCCCATCCGCTACGCGAGACCAGACCATCTGGCAGGCTCAGACGACCGTTGGTGCTATCGAGGGTGCGGATGGTGCCTCCCAGATTGCTTTGGTCCGGGTAGCTGTATTGCCAGGTTTGACCAGTCTGTTTGAGAGTAATATGTAAGTCGCGCCAGTGGAAGCGCCCGTTTTCTTTAAATCGAAGGTGGAGGTGGTCTGTTTCAATGTAAAGCCATCCGTCTTGCCTCCAGAAATTGAAGGGGGGAACCTCCTGCTCACGATACCAAAACACCTGGCTGGGGTGATCCTCAAATCGTCTCTGCGGGTCAAATTCCATGCGAATCAGGCGGTTTGTCAGGATTGTGAACCTGGCATCGCCTTCATGGATGATGGCAGCAGGATTAGCTTTTGGGGTGGGTGTAGGGTGAATAGCCTGGATCATTTGTGCCTCCGAATCACTTGATGCTTTAGTTTAATGTAAAAATTCATTTTTTAGGAAATTTGCAAGTAAAATAGGAAGAATTAAACCTGAGGAGAGTGTAATGGACGTAAGCAAAACAATTGCAATTGAGAATCTGGATACTTTTGAAGAAAAACCAACAAAATGGAGGACCTTGCTGGCACTTTCGCTGGGATATTTCGTGGATCAGGGCGAAGGGCAGGCAATGTCAATCTTCAGCCCGGTATTAAACAGATCTGGGGTTTGAGTTTTAGGAATCTTTCCTGGATAACGTTTGTGCGCAGTCTCTTGCAATCTCTCAGTTCTCCTTTCTGGGGATACCTTTCTGATCGCTATTCGCGCAAGAAAGTGCTTTTCTGGGGAACAGGTTTTTGGGGATTATGGACAATCGCGGTTGGACTGACCCAAAATTTCAGCCAGTTGCTGGTTGTACGGGTGATCTCTGGCATAGGGCTGGGTTGTCTGATGCCGGCCACATTCTCGATCATGGCTGATACTTTTGCGCCGAAGATCCGCGGCAGAATGCTCGGGCTTTTGGAATCGGTGGGGGTGCTTGGCATCATCATCTTCACACTTGGACTTGGACGCTTAGCTACTCCTGAGACCTGGCGTTATGGTTTTGTCATCCTCGGGATTGCCAGTATTTTATCTGGATTTGTAATTCTCCTGTTTGTAGATGAACCCTTACGCGGTGAATCTGAGCCTGAAATGAATGGTCATCTGACCCTTGAGGACTCTCAGAAATATACCGCACAAATCAGCGATATTAAGAACGTTCTTTCGATCCCAACCATTCGTGTGGCAATTTTGCAAGGGTTGGCTGGTTCGATGCCGTGGGTTATCATGGGCGCGTTTCTCATCCTGTGGCTGGTTGAGCAGCGAGGACTTTCTACCCAAGTAGCGCCAATGGTCTTTGGGGCGATGATCCGTCGGGACTGCTATCAGCAACGTGATTGGCGGCTTTCTTGGCGACTGGGCTGACGCGAAAAATCCCAGGTATGGGAGGACAATTGTTGGGCAAATCTCCGTCATTATCGGTATTCCGTTCACCTTGTTTCTGTTTTTAAGGACAGAAAACTGGGATATCCTGCCTCTGACAATTCTGTGTTTTGTTACCGCCTTATTCATCAGCTGGCCTGGGAAGGGCTCCAAAGAGCCGATGATGTCTGCAGTGGTTCCACCAGAATTGCGCTCGACGGCTTTTGCAATAACAACTTTCATTGAAAGTGGCTTTGCAGCGATCGTGGCATTGATTTTTGGCATTATCGCCGACCGGATCGATTTACCAACAGCAATGCTCTGGACAATTCCTTTCCCGTGGATCATTTGTGCCATTTTCTTTAGCGGTTTTTATCTGACCTATCCAAAAGATCTCGCAAAGAATCGGAAACTTTTAGAGGATCGTGCCAGGGAATTTGGCATCAATGAGTGAATAAAAAGAAACTGCCGCAAGGCAGTTTCTTTTTTCTGGCGGGAGCGACGGGATTTGAACCCGCGGTCTCGGCCTTGACAGGGCCGCATGTTGAACCACTACACCACGCCCCCAAAGCGAAGCATAGTTTATCATGCCAATTCTCTAAAGTCAAGATGGAAAAGCCGGGCACGTGGGCTTTTCAGATCAGAATTCAGCCAGTCAATTTGTGAGCATAACAAAAAGCAGCCAGAACAATAATCCTGGCTGCTTTTAAATCAACTAGTTGTTACCTTCCCAGACTTATTCCTGGGCTGCGTCGGCAACGTCTTCGGCTGCCTGGGTTACTTCGTCAGCTAACTTTTCGACTTTTACTTTGGTGCTGTGGCCCAATTCGGTAGCTTTTTCCTTGGTTACTTTTGCCAACTCATCGGCTTTGGCAATGGCGTCTTTGTAGGCTATTTCAGCTTTGCGTTTGGTCTCTTCGTAAGTTTCGGCACCTTTTTCTTTAAGTTCAATGGCTTTTTCTTTAATGACCTGGCGAGTTTCATCACCAGATTGCGGGGCCATCAATAGGGATGCGATTGCGCCTGCAAGGGCGCCGACGGTGAAACCCATCAAAAATGATCCAAAATTGCTTTCGTCAGACATACTATTCTCCTCTTTCTTTATCGTTTTATGCGAAATATATCAACAAGTTTTCGAACGCTTGCCAGCGACTCGTTCAGCTTGATCACTGGTTCGCTAACATTATCACTTAAAAACCGGACAGTGCCTTTTAGCGTATTGACAGTGTCGGTTGTTGAGTTCAGGATGGGCTTGATTTCGTGCTGCAGCAGGTTGGTCAGATTGGCAAGTTGGATGATCAATACCACCAATGCCGCGCCAATTACAACCATCATCAAGGCCATCAGAATAATAAAAATGTCACGTACCTGGCTTACGACTTGCCCATCTGCTCTGGCAAGAAAGAATAAACCAACAATTAAGCCGATCAAAATTAACACAAGAATTACGACAGCAAGTTTCGATTTTTTCTGACTGCTGCCTTCAGTTTGAGCCTCTATATGCTCAACCTTTTTGTTATCATCAACATTTGTGTTTTCTGTTGTGCTATCAGACATTTTTACCTCTCGTCTATTATAACGTATTGATAGCGTTCAAAAGCACCTTGTAGAATTACTTATTAGAGTTCCTCGCCAAGCGCCAGTTCTTCCTCAAGCGTAGCAAATAGCTTTTCGCTGGGATTTAAATTGATGTCACCAAACAAATCAGATTGGTCCGTCTCGATTAAGTTCTGTTTGACTAGTTCAAGGATGGCCAGAAAAACGACAATGATCTGGAACCTGTCCGGATCCTCTCCGAGCAACCCTGAAAAGCTGGCATTCCCCATGTCCTTCAGGATGCGGACGATTTCCTGTACTTTGTTTCTCAGAGTCATTTTGGGGATTCTGATGGAGGAACCTTCAATGATTGGGCTCTCCTGGTTCGCTAGTCTCTCGAGAGCAACTATCAGATCCGTGAGATCAATTCCAGTAAGGTCCAGTTGAACGTTGACAGGATAGGATTTTGGAACATGCAAGTGAGAACGCAGGTTTTGATTGATCCGTGAGTTGAGCCAGGCAGTTGTGTTCTTGATCTCCCGATAAATCCTGAGTTGCCTGGCAAGGGCTTCTCCGAGGTCTTCTTCATCCGGTTCCCGTAGCGGAGCTCTGGGGAGCATGGCTTCAGATTTGATCTGCACCAGTTTTGAGGCAATCACCATAAATTCTGATATGTAATCGGGATCAGCATTTTCGTTCTCACGAACATAAATGAGAAATTGATCCGTCACGTGGGCGAGGGCAATTTTTGTGATATCAAGCTCTGACTTCTGAATTAGATCCAAAAGCAGGTCAAGAGGACCCGAGTATAACTCGGTCTCGATTTCATAATCGTCTGTTTCGCGAATCCATGAACCTGGCATGTTCTAATTATAGTCTGAGTGGGTCGGATTTGTTGTACACTTAAGACATTGATTGGATCAGGATAAAAATATGACCGAAATACTTTGCAGAAACTGTTCACAACCATATCCGCAAGAGGGCTTACCCTACCTATGCCCCAACTGTGGCGGTGTTTTTACTTTACGGGGACTCACTTTTACGAAAGCTTCCTTAGTGCCTGCAAAAACACAGGGCATTTGGAGATTTAGAGAGTCGTTTGGATTGCCTGCCAGTTATCCTGCAAGTTACCTGGGGGAAGGCGACACACCGCTGGTTCCGGTAAAGATCCTGGGGAAGGAGCTTTGGGCCAAAATGGAAAGCCTTAACCCAAGCGGATCTTTTAAGGATCGGGCAACAGCGGTTCTCACGAGCGTGTTGAGAGGGCGAGGTCTGGAAAATGTGGTTGAGGATTCTTCTGGAAATGCGGGAGGGTCTTTGGCTCTCTATGCCTCAGCTTTCGGTATCCACTGCCGGATTTACATCCCAAGTGGCACGAGCGGTCCAAAACGCCGGCAAATTGAGGTTTGCGATGCCGAAGTAGTCCTGGTGGAAGGACCACGTGAGGATGCCCACATAGCAGCGGTTGAAGCGGTTTACATGGGAGGACTGCCCTACGCCAGCCATGCTGATCAGCCGTTTGGGATGGCAGGAATTGCGACGATCGCTTACGAAATATTCGAGGCTCTTGGTGAAATGCCAGGAACTGTATTTTGTCCGATTGGGCATGGGTCTTTGTTCACTGGCGTTTTAATGGGCTTTGATGCGCTGGTACGGGCTGGATTAGCTTCAAAAAGACCAAGAATGATTGGTGTTCAACCCGAAGTTTGCGCGCCGGTCGTTTCAGCCTGGCAGAGAAGACCTTTCACTGGTGGAAAGGGCAGCAGCCTGGCTGAGGGCACAATGGTTGAGCACCCCGCCAGAATGGAAGAAATCCTGGCTTTGCTGGAATCGGGCAGAGATGAGCTGGTGACGGTGACAGAACCTGAAATCGCTGAAGCGCATCAGTTGCTGATTCAAGCTGGTTTGTATGTTGAACCAACCTCAGCAATGGTTCTGGCTGCCAGCAGGAATGTTGAAGAGACTTCCGGAAAGTCGGTTCTCATTTTAAGCGGAAGTGGGTTAAAATCAAAGATGTGAGTGGAACTGGGGAACCGTTTGACCTCAATGTGTTTGATGTTGAACGAATCGGCAGTTCTGCTGGAGGATAAATGTTAAACACGGCTGCCGGAAAAGAATTAAAAAAGAACTTACCAGAAAATTTCACAGAAGATTTCTATCTTATCAGGGCTCTGACCCACAGGTCTTACGTCAATGAAAGTCGTGACGTGCTCGAGGATAACGAACGTCTCGAATTCCTGGGCGATTCGATCCTGGGTTTTTTGGTTGCAGAATGGCTCTACCAAAGTTTTCCTGAGAAAAGAGAAGGTTTCCTGACAAAAGTGCGATCCGCCCTGGTACATACCCATCAACTTGCTCAATTTGCACGCAAGATTGGGATTGGACCAGCCCTGTTCTTAGGAAAAGGCGAAGAACTTGCAGGTGGAAGGGATCGCGACGCCATCCTGTGTGATGCTTTTGAGGCGTTAATCGCCGCGATGTATTTGAGCACTGACATCGAAACTGTGCGCAATTTTGTTCATCCACTGCTTGAACAGGAATCCGATAACATCTTGCAGAACCACACAGAAGAGGATGTAAAAAGCCGGCTTCAGGAATGGGCGCAGGCTAAGGGCTTTGCTTCGCCGACTTATGTTTTAGTGAATGAGACTGGTCCTGACCACGCAAAGGTGTTTGAGGTAAGCGCTACGATTAACGGCAAGGAGATAGCACGGGGCTCAGGAACCAATAAACAGATGGCTGAAAAACGGGCTGCATATCAGAGTATGAAAGTGTTAGGAATTATCAGAATATGACACCAACCAAGTTAGCCTCTCTTGAATTGCATGGGTATAAGACCTTCGCAAAGGAGACAAACCTCGTTTTTCCAGCCCAGATCACAGCTATTGTAGGGCCAAATGGCTCGGGCAAATCCAACGTTGCGGACGCGATCCGCTGGGTTTTGGGTGAACAGTCCTACACAATGCTGCGTGCCAAAAGAACCGAAGACATGATTTACTCCGGATCAGAAAACAGATCCAGAGCCGGCATGGCATCGGTATCGATCACCTTTGATAATCAAAGCAACTGGTTGCCAATCGATTACTCGGAAGTAACGCTCACAAGACGTGCATACAGGGACGGTCAGAATGAGTACCTGCTGAATAATCAGAGAGTGCGGCTCAAAGATTTCCACGAGCTGCTGGCAAAAACAGGGCTTGCTGACCGGACATACACGATCATTGGGCAGGGTCTGGTTGACGTCGCGCTATCCATCCGACCGGATGAACGAAGAAAACTCTTTGAGGAAGCAGCTGGTATCGGTCTTCATCGCACCCGAAAGGAAGAAGCTCTGCGCCGGCTGGTAGCAACTGAGCGTAACCTGGAACGTGTGTCCGACATCATAGACGAAATTCGTCCGAGACTGCGCAGCCTGGAGCGTCAATCGGCACGGGTGGGGGAGTATAAGCTTATTCAGGACAGCCTCAAAAACAACCTGCGGGAGTGGTATGGATACCAATGGATGGCTGCCCAGAGTCAGCTTGAGAAGATTCAACAATCCCTTGCGGAGGCAGAAGCTGCTTCAGAAGAGTCCAAAATTGCGCTTGACGGAGACCGGGAGCGGATTGAGAGCCTGCGCCAGGACGTTGATCTGAAAAGAAACACAATTGATCAATTGATGAATGCGTTAAGGGTGCTGCGGGATGAGATCCAAGAAAAGAATCAGGCCATTGCGGTGCTGGATTCCAGGAAGCGGTCAGCAGAAGAATCCCGAAGCCAACTGGTGATGGATTCTGGAAATCTTGAGGAAACCATTCTGGCTGAAGAGAAAAATCTCGAAGGCCTTTTAGCAGAACAGACCCGCGTGGAACAGGATTTAGCGACCTTAAACGAACGTTTCAAAGCGACTAATGAAGAGTATGAAGCAATAAAAACCCAAAAAGACGCTCTGGAAAAGCAGGAAAGAGATCTAAGTTCAAAACAACTTGAATCTGAGAAAAATGTGGCAATTTACCGTGCCAGAAGGCAAGAATTTGCTTACCGCCTTGAAGATCTAAAAACATCCATTGAAACCAATCAGAAAAAATTGGTGGAGGTATCGGACCAAAAAGCCCAGTTGGAAAATCAACTGAGCACGCTCACAAAGTCGATTTCCGGGCAGGAGCAGGCGATTGCTATTCTAGAGGAAGATATTGAGAAGCAGGGATCTGATAAGACCGAGCTGGCAAAATCCCTGGATGAAATCAACAGTCAATTGAATTCTCTGAATCTGGAAAAGAATCGGATTGTAAACCGGCTGGAGTTGATGCGGCAGAGCCGTGAAAGCCTGGAAGGTTTTTCTGAAGGCGCTAAAGGGGTGTTGAAGGCCGCCAAGGGGAAAGCCTTTCAACGTGAGGTCACGGACCTGGTGACAAAACTGGATGTTCCAGAAGCTTATGAAAGCGCGATCAATGCTGCTCTGGGAGAGGCTGTTGATGTGTTGGTGGTCAAAGGTGAACTCGATCAAGCTGTAATGAGAGATCTTTCTGGTAAAACGCAGGAACGTTTTGCGGTAATTGGTGAATTGGCCGCTAAAGCCGACAACAAAAAGGTCATTCTGGATGATCCGCGGGTGATCGGGAATGCTGCCGAACTTGTGAAAACGGAGACGCGCTTGCAACAAACCATCGATCAATTACTTGGCAGCTACCTGGTGGTCAGCGATATGGATGATGCTCTCAGTCTATGGGGAAAAGCCAAGGACGCAAACTTTGTCACGTTGAATGGTGATGTGCTGCTCAAGAATGGCATGGCACTACTGGGAAAGACAAATGGGGCTGGCAAAGTCAGTTATTCGCGTGTTACGAAATCATTACAGCAGGAATTAGCTGGTATTGAAGTTTCTCTGAATAAGGCGCGTGAACTTGAACAGCACGGTAAGAATAATATTGCCAAGCTTGAAACCCGACTGCAAGATTTGTTAAAGAAGCGGCAAAATGAGACTGTGAAACTTCAGCAAAGCCGCAAAGCGTTAAACACTCTGCAGCTGGAATTAGACAAGCTTAGTGGTCAGCAGAACTGGTTAGACCAGCAAACGAAGACCGGCGCGGCACAACAAAAGCAGCTGATGCAGCAGCTCGAAGAAATAAGCAACAAGGAAAAATCTAGCCAGCTGGAAAGCGAACAGCTGCAAGTTGAGATACATAATCTCAGGGCGAAAAAAGAAGCATTCAATCCCATTGAGTTGGAAGGCCAGGTGCATTATCTCCAGACGGAAAAACAGGTTTTGACGCAGGCTCTTCAGCACAGCAAAGTCAGTGTTAGCTCTGCAAGGGAGAGGCTTGAGAACGACAAGAAGCAATTATCACTCTACCAGGATCGTTTGAAAGCTCTCGAAGAGTCATTGGAGGGGTTTGAAAAAGAGATTACCCAAGGCTGGGAGCTGGTTAATTCTAAAACTGAGCAAGCCGATTCTATTCAGAGGAAACAGCTGGAACCTTTGAGGTCCGAGCTGCAAATCATCGAAGAGATGAACCGTCAAATCTCTCGGCAAGACAGTGAAAACCAAAAGGAGCTTTCTAACAAGGAGCGTCTTGTTGTGCATTTCAAGCTTGAAATGGTGCATCACCAGGAGCGCCTGGAAGCATTGCGCAGCCGTATTGAAGACGATTTTGGTTTGATCGAACTTGAATATAAGAACGAATTTTCCAAATCCACTCCCTTGCCTTTCCCGGATATGGTCATTGAGTCTTTACCTGTCATCAAGCAATTACCTGATGGGATCGAAGAGGCGATCAAACAGCAGAAGAATCAGATCCGCCGTATAGGCTCGGTAAACCTCGAAGCTGAAGTTGAATTCCACGAGGTAAAAGATCGGTACGAAAGCCTTAGCGTGCAGACAGCTGATCTAAAGGAAGCGATACAGGGCATCGAAAAGCTGATTAAAGAGCTTGATACCGTCATGCGGGAAGAATTCCTGAAGACCTTTAAAGCAGTCAGTGTTGAGTTTACGGCTATGTTTGCCCGGTTGTTTAACGGTGGTTCTGCCCGGCTCTTACTTTCGGATGAAGATTCTCCGATTGAAGGAGGCATTGAAATTGAAGCGAGGCTGCCAGGGAAGCGCGAACAGGGTTTGGTATTGCTCTCCGGGGGTGAACGCAGCCTGACAGCAGTTGCCCTGGTGTTTGCCTTGCTGCGAGTTTCTCCGACACCCTTCTGTGTTTTGGATGAGGTGGACGCGATGTTGGATGAGTCCAATGTTGGGCGTTTTCTTGACCTTTTACGCGACTTATCGAAGGACACCCAGTTCATTTTGATCACGCACAACCGTAACACGGTGTCAGCCGCGGACGTGATCTACGGTGTTACGATGGGGAAGGACTCCGCGAGCCAGATCATTTCTCTCAAACTTGAAGAAGTTGACGAGAACTATGTGAGATAAAAAAATGACCGGTATCAAAATACCGGTCATTTTTTAGTTTGAAATGATTCTTACTGGCTGAAGAAAAAGTTGATCAGCTCAGTGGGTACAGCTGGTGTAGTGGGGGTTATTGTTTTCCAGATTTCTTCGATCTGAATGTCAGTACGTGAATTGCGCAGTTCGAGCAGCCAATTGTCAAAGAAAATCTGCTTGTTCTGCTGGAACTTGGTAGCGTCGATATTATTGGTGGCTCTTGTGACCAGCTGAATGATATGCCAGCCAAATGAGGTTTCTACTGGCTCACTGATTTCACCAGCTTCGTACAATTGAAAAGCGCCATTTTTGAAAGGTTCGACAAAGCCATCGTTTTCCCCAATCCAACCGAGGTCTCCGCCGTTATCTTTGTTTGAGGTATCGGTAGAGTATTCAGCTGCCAATGCTGCCCAATCCTCGCCGTTGTTTAGTTTTTCAATAAGATCCTGTGCCAGGTCCTGGCTATCGACAAGAATATGTCTTACCCAAACCTGCTCTTCTTGTGGAAGCATATCTTTGGTGATCTCTTGTGACAATTTTGTCCGGAGCAGATCGGCACGGAAGATTTCCTCGACTTGCTTACGAGTGATTCCATAGGTTTTTACCTCATCGAGGTAAGTACCTAATTCCTTGCCATAGAGCTTTGTCGTATAGACTGTCGGTGTCGGTGTAACTGTAGGAATCTCTGTGGCGGTCGGTTCTGTGGTTGGGGTGGTCTCTTCCGGAACCACTTCAGTCTCAACGGTTGCAGTGGCTTCCGTAGTTGGTTCCCAACCTTCAGGTGTCGCAGTGGAAGTAGGCGCAGGAGTTGCAGTTTCAGTGGGATTGATCAGGGCAAATTGCTCACTTGACCAAGTGGGTGTGTTAACAATTGTTGGAGTGACGGTCGGTGTTTTAGTGCCCATCGGATAGAAAGCGAAAGATGCCTGGATTGCTTCCTGGATTTCTTCATCAGAGACGGTGATACCCCGTTTGGCAGCTTCTTCACGAATGAGTTGATCATCAATCATTTGGTTAAGCACATTTTCGCCCATGAGTTCAGTATTGTTTAACTGGGCGACCAATTCAATGCCAGCAGACTTAAACTGACTGCCTGAGTCCCCAAAAAGTTGGGCGTAGTAGGCGTAGTTATTGGCTGTGGAAAGCATATTCAGTCGGGAGTAAGTTACATTTGACTCAAAATCACCCGCTTTGATTTCGGCATCGCCAACACGAGCAACAACTTTGTTGGGCTGGAAGATGTAGCTATCCACCAGGACATAGGCCAACAAAAGTAATGCCAGTCCGATGACTACGCCAGTCGCAATTAAAGCAGTCTTGATCTGTTTTTCTTCACGTTCCTTACGGGCAACGTGCTTTTGGGTAACAAGCTTTGGGCTCTCTGTTTTCTTTGCCATACTTGATCACCCTGCCTAATTGTTTTCGTGCCAGAAATCACCCTCGAAAGGAAGTAAGGCGATGTGGCGGGCATTTTTGATAGCCTTTGCAATCTCGCGCTGATGTTTGGCGCAAGCGCCAGTCTGTCGACGAGGACGAATCTTTCCGGTTTCGTTGATGTAGCGTGACAACATCTCAACGTTTTTGTAATCAATCACCAGGTTCTTGTCAGAACAAAACTGACAAAACTTTGGACGGGAAATATAGCGACGAGGGCGCTCACTGCGTTCATTGTTGTGAGAGCGTTCACCGCGGTCTGAGAATCTACTTTCAGTCATGTTATCTCCTGTTATGCTTTGCGGACAACGATGTACCGCAGAACCTGTTCGTTGTAGCCTAAAGAACGTTTGAGGCCGGCAACATCATCGGGTTGGTAATTGAAGTCAACAAGTACATAGTAGCCTTCATTGGTTTTATTGATGGGGTAAGCCAGCTTTCGCTTGCCCCAGCGGTCAATCTTGGCGATCTCACCACCGTTGTTTTTAATGAGGGTTTCCACATTATCCACAGCAGTGTTTAGAGATGCTTCTTCCAGATCCGCCTGGAGAATAAAGATGAGTTCATAATTGTGCATACGTGTCGAGGCTCCTTTCCTCGGGTTTGCTCCTGCTTTACGCCGTTGGCGGGCAGGAGTGGAAGGTTGATATCAGGCTTATTCCTGATTTAACAAACGGTATTCTATCACATGTTGGAAATTAAGCAAACAAAAAAGCAAAAACTACCCGTCAGGGCAGTTTTTGCTTTTGCCACTAGAAAACTTAATCGTCGTTCCGTTTCTTCTTTTTGTCAGATGAAAAGAGCATCGAAACAACACTCACGATGAGTGAGCCAAACAGAGCAGCCCAGAAATCATCCACAATGTATCCTACATGGAACCAGGTTTGTGCCAAGTAGGAGGAGAGCATAAACACTCCAGCGTTCAGAACCAGGCTAAACAGTCCAAGAGTAAGAACGATCAATCCACAGGAAAGCGTCTTCAGGATTGGCAACAGGATCGCGTTTAAGAGTGCAAGGATTGCGGCTGTAATTGCGTACACAACCCAGCCATCGTTTTCGACGCGGATTCCCGGGATTAACCAGGCGGCTACAAAAAGAGCCAACATAAATACAAGCCATCTTTTTAGAAGATTCATTTTATTCCTTTCTACTAAGTCAAACCAATTATCCCCCAAAACCCAGGCTGGTAAGGATAGAAAATATAAGGTTTTGGAACAAAAAACGCCCCTGGCGCGATTCGAACGCGCAACCTACAGTTTAGAAGACTGGTGCTCTATCCATTGAGCTACAGGAGCAAAGGAATTTTTATTATACTGCTTTTTCTGGCAGGCTCAAACCGGACGAATGCCTTTATAGACCCGTGTGGTGCCGATTGTGCGCAGAATGGTATCAGCAGGTTTTCCAATTCTTTCAGCTAACTCGATAGCGTTCAGAGGTTGATTATCGTTGATAATAAAAACCTTGAAAACGGAATCCACCAGGGGGGCATTCGGAGAAATAAAACCTTCCTGTTTGGCACAATGCTCTACCAAGATATGAATAAGACCATCGCCACGCGTCACTTCACCAGTTTCGGGATTGATCAGATCCATCTCCTGGGCATCTGTGACCTGAGCAAAGAGCTCCTGGTGCTCCGGGCACAAAAACGAAACCAAAGAGTTGCGCCAGTTTCGATCCTGTAACTTCCACCATTCAAGGTCCACCCGGAATTTCGTAGTAAGGCCAGGTTTTATGAGACTAGATTTGCTCAGCATCCAGATTATTCCTTTCCTTGATCTGCCAGGTGATAGTAATGATCACCAACGTGAACGATTTCGGGATTGGTCGAAAGAGCTTCGAGCAACTCCATGGGTGGTGTGCGCCTGATGACGTTGATAGCAGCATAGAGGTCAACAAAGTGAACGTGATGCTGACTATTTAGTTTTGAAAGTTCATTCATCATCCGAAAAACGTCTGATTTGAGCGGGACATTTCTCCCCACGCGATACTTCCAGATTCTGTCGACCCCTTCAGGGTCTGTGATGGCAATCGCCATTCGTTCGTTGAAGCCGGCGTAAATTGGCTGCCGCAGAAGGGCAAAGACCAAACCGCCATCCGCACCAACCAGAACGGTTTTGATCCATTCTTTGTTGGAGCGCTTCTTCTCTGCTGAGATCAGCATAGTGCCCGGGTGCTTGGTTGTGCTGATTTCAATATTGCTGCCGGGTATGAGGTTTTGTCCGTCAAACCATTCTCTCAATCCAACGACATAGTTGTGAGATCTGACCAGCCAGGCCGAAATTGTCTGCTCGGATTGTTGGTCAATGAAACTGATCTTGACATTTTCGGACTCAAGCGCTGATGGTAAAACGCGGTTGGTATTTGGTGTCACGGGAATACTGCCACTGCGCCAGTGAGGATAAGTGAGGGTGAACATGACCGAGTCAACGCGATCAACCTCATCAATTTCATCGTTTGTGAAAGACAATTCGTCGTCAAGGTCGTAGAGCAGCTTGAAAGATTCCTCATCAAGCTCATCCGCAAGGGGCACAATAGCACTTGAGCGGATGTAAATAGGCGGCTCAAGGACCGATTCGGGCTCAAGGCGCTTCAAGAACCAGGCAATTTCACCTGTCGTCCCAACTTCATCAAACCTGGGGTCTTCTTGCAGGGCGTAATTCAAAGAGAATTCGAGCAGTTTTTGAGTTTGTGGTTCCGGGGTGAGCTCGAGCTCTTTCATTAATGGTTCAATTCCCAGGGGTCCACCTTCGTGCGCGTCAAGAATGGCTTCAGCCAGGTTGAGATGTCCTTTGCTGATGTTGATCAACAAGGAGCTTGGGAACCAGGTGTCTCCGATGCGAACCAGTTCCGATTGCTTTTCTAGCGCTTTCCGGAGCTTGGTTCTTAGAGCAGGGGCAAAGAGGTTTTGGATCTCGCGCGGATCTTCAGGAACATCATCCTGGTTTTTGTAAACCTTGGTATTCAAAGCGTGCTCAGGCAGATCGGTAGCAAAAAACTGACGCTTGCCGTCTTCAAATTCCACTTCGGTTACAGTAAATTCACCGATTGCGATGTTTTCGCCAGGGCGACTGGAGACGACGGTGCCCTGCGTCCAGTCAAATTCAGGAAAACGAACTTTTGCACCAATCTCGTAGGCATTGGAAGGGAGATAAATCTCGCCAATAGCCTCGAGTTTTGATTTTCTCTCTGCTTCCCGTTCCTTCAAGCGATGGTCAATTAATACCTGAAGAAGTCCATCGACATTCAATGGTTCTTCTTTTTCAAACAAGTGGTTTGCCAAGATTTGAAGATCTGTAGTTGTGATCTCAAGATTTGCCCAGTACGTCTTCCAGGCGATATAATTACCTGAACCCATAAATTCCTCTTCTATCGTGATTGTGGGTAAATTATACATGAAAATTTTTACGACTACGATAGTGTTTCGAGGATAAATGAAGCGATTAGCATATCAGGGATGGCAGAATTGTTACCAAATTGAATCTGGTGATTGCAGGATGATCGCCTCAGCAGATATTGGTCCGCGGATTGTGCATCTTAGTCGGGGTAATGGCGGGAACCTGCTGAAGTTGTTTGAAAGCCAAATTGGCAAGACCGGGGGGAATGATTGGCGTCTGTATGGCGGTCATCGCGTTTGGCACGCACCCGAAGATCCTGTGAAATCCTATATTCCCGACAATGACGCTGTAGATGTAGATATATTATCGGAAGATGCACTCTGTTTGAAGGTGTTGCTGATACCTGAGGTCGAAAAATCGATAACAATGCGCGTAGCCACTAATGGGGAAGGGTTTGAAATAGTGAACCGGATCCGGAATGTGGGCGATGAGGCTGTCAAAACGGCTTCATGGGGAATTACGACATTCGCACCTGGCGGGGTGGGATACATGCCGATCTTCAAGGCTTCTTCTAGATCCGAAGCCTTGTGTGCAAGTTTCCAAATTAATCTGTGGGACTATACGAATTTTTCAGACCCTGCGTTTGTCTGGCGCGAGGATTGGATCGAATTTCACCAGGAACGCGCTCTTTCGAAACAAAAAGTGGGGACTTTTGCTGTCAATCCCTGGCTGGCGTATCGATTAGGTGATTCGGTCGTACTAAAGACATTCAATTTTGGGGAACAAGATCTGGCTGCCAGCGAGTTTCCTGATATGGGGAGCAATGTTGAGGTCTACTTCGATGAGGACATGTTTGAAATGGAAGGTTTGAGCCCATGGAAGCACCTTAATCCTGGAGAATCCGTTTCACATACTGAGCGACTTCAGGTTTTTGCTATTGACTCTGAATGGAGTCACGAAAAAGTGATCGAGTTGGTAAAAAACTCAATCACTTCTGATTGGTGATAAACAACTACAAGATAAAGGAAATCAGAATTCCAATCATCAACCCCATTGCAGAGATTGAAAAGAGCATCAATGCCTGCGATTTTCGAAAATCCATCTGCCCAATCCGATTAGCGAGCGTATCTCCCAGGCTCAACTCTGGCGCTCTTGGTGTTGTACCCACTGGCACCGTTGGTTGAAAGCTTAACTCCTCAGTATAAGAAGCATTCAGCATGATGGCTTCTACCGGTTCCGGCAACTTTGCCCTTTGGACCCGCTGCGTATCAAAGGATAATTTGATGTCCTGATAGCCAACAGCGGTTGTTTTGGCGGCTTTATTGCCTCTGGGAGCTTTTAGGAGAAGCGGAGTGTTTGGGGATGAGATTGAGCGTTCCATTTCATCCTCTCGAAACAGACATTTTGCTGACGTTTCCTTCTTCGTCAGCAACCACCCGCACTTGTTGCTGGATAGACTTGCCTCCAGGTAATTCGTCAGCAAAGGAATAAACAAGCAAGTAACGGCCTGGGGACTGCTCCGTGACTTTCGGACGCTTTCCGCTCAGTTTTGGATACTTCTTGATCACCTTTTCTGACACTTTATGTAATGCGCTTGCGTTCATGATTGACCTATTTGTAATTCTGCCTTCTGCGTAAAAAGGCTGGCACTGACAAATTGTCAGTTGTATTGGGTTGATTTCCATAGCTCGATAAGCCAATCTCATTGAAATTTTCCTGCGCAGAGCTGTCATTTTCCTGGTTCGTCGAATCTTTGAAGGAATCCTTTGGATACGACTGGTCAGTTTCTTTATCAAAGACACTTGTGAGCGATTGCTCAGGTTTTACACCGATGCCAGTGACAATCAAAATCAGCTGAACACGATCTTCCATGCGGGGATCCGAAATAATGCCAGGAATAATGTCGGCGTGAGAGCCTGTGGCTTGCTGGAGTGTGTGGAGCGCTTCTGTGACATCTTTGAAAGACATATCGTTGCTGCCAGTGAAGTTGGCGATCATCCCGGTTGCGCTATAGAGGTCAATATCATCCAGGAGGGGGTGATGAAGCGCTTTTTCGATGGCTTGCTGCACTCTATTGGGACCACTGCCAGTGCCGATTGCCATCAGAGCACCACCACCGCGGGTCATGACATTCTTAATGTGTGAGAAGTCAACGTTGATCAATCCGGTTTCAGTGATCAACTCAGAAATACCCTGGACCCCCTGGCGGAGGACATCATCGGCAAGTGTGAAAGCCATTTCCAATGGAAGGTCGCGCGGAGCGATCTCGATCAACTTATCGTTGGGAATGACAATCAGAGTATCGGTGTACTCACTTAATTTGGCAAGACCTTCTTCCGCGTTGCGCTGTCGGCGTCCGAGTTCGAAGGAGAAAGGCCTGGTAACAATGGCGATTGTAACTGCGCCAGAGGCTTTGGCTACCTTGGCGGCTATCGGGATGGCACCGGTACCGGTTCCACCGCCCATGCCGGCGGTCAGGAAGACCATATCTGCGCCATGGAGCAAGCTCGCTAATTCCTTGGTGCTCTCTTCAGCCGCATTTTCCCCCACAACCGGCAGCCCACCAGCCCCCAAACCGCGGGTGGATTTCGGCCCGAGTTGAATTTTGTTGGGAGCCAGATTGTGTGCCAGGGATTGCGCATCGGTGTTAGCGGCGATGAAGGTTACCCCTTGCATGCCGCTTTCAATCATACGATTGACCGCGTTCGAACCACCACCGCCCAAACCGAGGACAACAATTTTGGGTAATGCAGTGTTGAGCGGGACGTGACTGGTATAAGTGGAATAATTGTTCATGTTGTTCTCCTCATTCAGACAGTGATGCCGATGCTGTTGATCAGCTGTTCTTCAACCATGCAGCCAGCTTCGCGTAATAGTTGGATGTCGTGTTCGGAAAATGCCGCATTCTCGTTCCAAACAGTGACTTTGCGGGCATTTGTCGCTTCGATGACAGAAAAACCAATCGTGGGGCGGGCATCCCTAATTATGGGTCGAATACGATCAAGTGTATTTTCGGGAATGCCCCAATCGTAGGAAGGCAGCAAAAGATAATGGTCTATCGGGTAGATCCATTCAGCAAGTCGGCTAGAGACTGCGTATTCCTGCTTTTGTTTGGTGCTTTGTTCTATCTTTTGCTTATAAGCGGGGATGCCTGCCTCTTTTGGTTTACCATTGGCGTCAAAGTAAGAGGTTTTACCATTGGGATCACTCTCTGCAGCGCTCAGAAGCCAGAAACAACACCCTAAAACGTTGTCTGGCAGGGTGTTGGTGTTTCGAGATTCTCCTGAAAGAGCCAACGCGACATCGACCATTTGCTCGAAGCTATTATCGGCATCCAGCTTATTTCCGGCAATGCGAGCCATACCGTAGTAGAAGAGGAAGAACTTGGGAGTGATGTTGAGGACTTCGCTAACCAGGTCCGCATACCAATGCCAGGTATTGAAGCCGATATGATCTTCTTCCCCCAGGTCCACCTTACTGTAAGGTCGTGGTGACTTCCAACGCGACTGACCACCCGCACCCCAATCGAGGGGGTGGTCGAAGGTCTGTGAGCTGACTGCCATGTGGAAATTTACACTGAAGTCAAAGGAGCGCCGTTGTTGGACCAGTTGGAGAACTTTTTTGAGGAACGAGAGATCCCAATAGTCACCTCCGGGTTCCAAAGGAGGAAACACCGGGATGAGGCCGTTTTGTTCAGCCAGGCGCACAAAAGGTAAATAACGGTCAAGAAAACGTTCCACCAGGTCGCCCTGTGACCAGCTTCCATTCGTCCAGGCACTTTTGGCATTGGGGCGGTCAAAAAAAATGACATGTTTAACTCCCCAGTTAGCGTAAGAGGAAAGAAGAACGCGCAAATCTTCCGGACGAACATCACTGTTTACCTGAAAATCGAAGTGCAGAATTGGTTGGATGCCTGCCTGGATCAGACCAGTAATGAATTCTTCTGGAATGGCAGCCGCTGTGGGTGCCTTGAGAACCAGCCAGGACGCTTGAAGAGAAGCGAGTTCGGGGACCCAAAGTTCGAGATCTCTCGCCTGATAGTGGTCATAATCTTGAAAGTAATGAAAGCCAAGTCGTTTTTCCATGTCGTCCATCCAGTTAATAAATTGCCTTACCTTTTATGTGCAAGTAATATGCCAAATGAGAATATCTGCTATAATGCCGCCATGATTTTGGTTACTGGTGGAACTGGTTTTATTGGCGGACATTTAATCCGTCATCTGGATGCACTTGGAAAGCCTTACCGCTTGTTTTTGCAGCCTGGAATTGATCAGACCAATCTTCCCCGGCAGGCTGATATGCAAGTCGCACTCAGCTCTTTGGCTGACGCGCGTGGTGTGAGATCGGCGCTTCAGGGGGTGGATGTGATTTACCATCTTGTTGGGGTTGAGCGGGCGGGTGTTAAAGCTGATTTGATGGAAACCGAGGTAAGTCATCTCGATCGTTTGACGAGTCTTGCAGTTCAAGCAGGTGTCAAACGATTTTTCTACCTGAGTCATTTAGGGGCAGACAGATCCTCGGCCTATGGGTTGATGAAAGCTAAAGGAATCGCGGAAAGCATCATCCGAAAATCTGGGTTGAATTACACGATCATCCGCAGCTCAATGGTTTACGGTGAGGGAGACAACTTCACGATCAACCTGGCAAGGCTGATTAAAGGTTCACCTGGACTCGTCTTGGTGCCTGGTGATGGCAGCACCTTAGTTCAACCTCTGTGGGTGGAGGATTTGGTTACCAGCCTGATTTGGGCGCTGGACATGCCGGCTACTGAGAATGCAATCATCGAGGTGGGTGGATCGGAACACTTGTCCTTCGTGGAGGTATTGAAGATGATTGGAGCGCAACTGAAAAAGAAACGGCGTTATGTTGAATTCAGCCCGGTTCAGTTGAGCTTTTTGACCCAGTTTCTTGAAAACCGGATCAAGGGTTTTCCGACGACGGTTTTTTGGATGGATTACCTGGCTGAGAATCGCACTTGTGATCTGGATAGTATGCCGCGTAACTTTGGCATCAATCCAGCCCGATTGAAACATAAAATTGACTATTTAAATACTGCTCTGAGGAGATAACACAATGCCACTTTGCGTTCATGGACATTTTTACCAACCGCCGCGAGAAGATCCGATTTCCAACTATATCCCGGATGAACGGGGGGCTGAGCCGTTTCACAACTGGAACGAGAAAATTCTGGCTGAATGTTATGAACCCAACGCCCGCATGGGTAATTTTGGAAAGATCAGCTTCAACATTGGTCCAACATTGTTTGACTGGATGTGGGATTATGCTCCGGAGGTTGCAGAGAGGATTGTGGAACAGGAACGGGGGAATTTCCTGAGGTATGGAGTCGGCAACGGTATGGCGCAAGGGTATACCCACAGCATTTTGCCGCTGCTTTCTTATCGCGACAAAGTGACCAGTGTTCGCTGGGGTGTTGATGATTTTGCTTTTCGCTTTGATCATCTGCCACAGGGAATTTGGCTGCCAGAAACGGCCGCTGACATTGAAACCCTTTGTGTTTTACAGGATTGTGGCTTGCAGTTCACCATACTGGCTCCGTGGCAAGTCAGACCCTTGGAATCCAAGCCGGGACCTTACTATGTTGAACTTCCAGACGGGCGTAAGCCTTTCATCGTTTTCCCATATCATCGTGATCTGAGCACAAAGGTGAGTTTTATTACAAAAGCCACCGAAAATGGCGATGAATTTTTATCATCTATCCGTTCTTACCAAGGCTTGGATTTGGAGAAATTTAATCTGATCGCCAGCGATGGTGAGCTTTATGGTCACCATCAGAAGTTTCGCGACCATTTTTTGCGCTATCTCCTCAATGAAGGCGGGGAAAGGCATGGCCTGGATTGGTCATGGCCAGGTTTGTGGCTGCTTGATCACCAACCAGAGGTTTATGCATTATTGAATGAGCCATCGTCCTGGTCTTGCATGCACGGTGTCAATCGCTGGTCTACGGAATGCGCGTGCACACCTGGCGCCAGATGGAAGAAACCTTTCTTTACCGCCATGAAGCACATTGCCTCCTGGGTGGAATCGGTTTACGAAACGCACGCCAGTGAGCTTGTAGATGATCCATGGGAACTGCGGAATCAATATATTCGCATCAAACACGGACAGATCAAGCTCCAGGATGTTTGTCGCGAGTGCGGCGCTCCGGAGTTGGACGGGCAGAAGCTCAAAAAAATCGAAATCCTGTTGAGAGCTCAGTTTGAATGCCAGCGGATGTTTACATCCTGCGGTTGGTTCTTCGAGGAATTCCACCGCATCGAGCCACAGAACAACATTGCCTATGCGGCGAAAGCCCTCTGGCTTACCCAGCAAGCTACCGGGGAGCAAATTGATCCGAAGATTATCAGTGAATTGGCTCACGTAAGGAGCGAAAAAACAGGTCTGAGAGCAGATACTGTCCTGTCTCAGACCTTAATTCGTGCCGAAAATGAGAAAAATGGGCTAAGCAAGCAGTTCGATTAACTTATCGAGCTGGTAGCCTGAATCTTCAACGGCTTTTTCAAGTTCTTTGAGCAAGCGTTCCTGCGAGAGGATGGCTTCAAAGACCTCGGTTGATTCCAGATCAGACGATGCCGATCGTACAAACCTGACAGCCCGCTGATACCAGATCAGATCGGAAAACTTTTCCTTATTGAACCAGCGAATGCCGTTGTGGGTGTTGATCTCGAGGTAGTCGGTTATGACCGGGTCTGCGAGGAGGGATTCCAGGAATTCCTGGCTGGAACTATCTTCTTCGATGACTGGGACTCGATCAATTAGCCAGCGGATTGCCTGACTACCCCGATATGCCTCGTATTCACTGAATCCAAGTTCTTTCAGTTTAGATGAAAGCAAATCGCTAACAGGTCCGCGATCAGTGATCTGGCGATTGATCTCCACAACAGATTCCTCTTCGATTGAACCGGCGAGGTTGCTGAAGAAATTCCAGACTAATAAAAGCAAATGCTTTCGTGGATCCTTTTGGATCTCATCAAGCAAGGTGCGGCTCAGTTCCTTGCCGGTTTTGCTTGCTGCCAGACCGAGCTTTTGACTTGATTCCTCCAGGCTTGTCAGGACTTCAAGCTGTTTAATCCAGGACTCGCGTGCAATTTCCCGGTCTTGGGCAGGGTAATCCATGATAGATCTGGCTGCAACGTCAGCCTGGTCGAGCCAGGCGAGATTACGGTCAATGAGTGTCTGGTTTTTTTGCGCGGCTTTAGGATCAGTGCTTATTTCTGCCAGTTCAATCAGATTGTTAAAGCTCAATGCCTGCCCCAGGGGATCCAGCAGGTGCTCGTGCACAAGTTCATCCATCGCCCTGTCAAGATCTGTGACTCCACGTCCATCCAGCCGTTGGAACAAGAGCTCGTAATAAGAGCCAGAAACGATCTTAAAATTCATTAAGACCTGGCAGGAATAGGACCCCAGGGTGAAAAACAAACCGCCTTCGCGAATTTCATGAAGTCTTCTGAGATAGTAGCGTTTGGAAATTTGGTCCTGGAACAACACCAGGTCAGAGTAGCTGCCGTTCAATTCGAGAGCTTCTGCCAGGTTTTGAGTTTCAAGGTGACCTTCGCTGCCCTGCTTTACGAGGAAAGGCGCGGATAAGTGTATCCACCCAGAAGTCTCAGCATACTTGTTATGGTAAACAACCAGAGCGGATTGACCATCCTGGTGGTTGGTGTAGGCAAAAACGTTTTCATTGACTGCTCCTCCTGCGAGGTGAAAATCAAAAAGTCTGAAACGATTTACATTGGCAAATACTTTCCGTTTATGGAGCAGGGGGAAGATAACCGCCTGATGATGCCGGATCAGGTCCTGATCAGGGGATTCATCCCAGTAAGGGCGGTAGTATTCCATGCCATATTTTTCGGAATAACCCTCAATCTGACCATGACCAAACATTGGCAAACCAGGCATGGTTGAAAGCAGGGCGCAAATGCCGAAGTATTTATCACCTTTGCCGTATTGCTCGACGGCTGTTTTCTCGTCCGGGTTGTTCATGAAGTTCACGTAACGCTTGAGAATCTCAGGGTCGTAAACCAGCGTATTTTTGATCAGCTGGCGATATTTCTCATTTTCTTCGTTGCGCAGCATGTTCATGAAGGCGCTGTTGTAAACCCGGTGCATCCCGAGTGTACGCACGAAATAACCTTCCATCAGCCAGAACGCTTCTGCCAGCAGCAGCGTGTCTGGTACCTCGTCGGCGACACGCTGAACCACTTCCCGCCAGAATTCCTCGGGCATGGCAGCATCAAAGGCTTCACGCGTCATGGCATGTTCAGCTCTGGAGGGAATGTCGCCACCGCTGCCAGGTTGGGGGAACCAAAGACGCTGGAAGTGCTTTTTGGTGAGCGTCATGGCCGCGTCAAAGCGAATGATCGGGAACTTGCGTGCTACTGAGAGAATGGTCTGAATGACTGCTTCGCGCACTTCAGGGTTGAGATAGTCCAACTGAGCGGTATCGTTCCAAGGCATGCTGGTGCCATCATTGCCGTGATAGATGTAGCGAGTTCTTCCGCTGGCATGGTCATAGTGCTTGAAGACAACCGCGGCGTCACTGCGGGTGTAGTAATGATCCTCCAGGTTGATGCTGGTACCAGGTCGGGTAGAAAGATCTGCGCCGTTGAAAGTGTAGGCCGGGAAAGGACTTTGGTCAGATTGAATGAACCAGTCCGGGTGATCATAAACCCAGTCTGAATCAATCCCCATGTGGTTAGGCACCATATCGCTGGCAAGCCGAATTCCGCGAGCTGCACAGCGCTGGCTGAGGTTCTGGTAGGATAGGTTCCCTCCGAGAGTGTCTGCAATTTGATAACGGGCAAGAGAATAAGCAGAAGAAACTGCATCCGGATTGCCGCACATCTGCTTGATCTCGCGGGAAGCGTCACTGCGCTCCCACAGACCTATCAGCCACAGACCGGTGAAACCCCAGCTCGCCAACTGGTCGAGCGTTTCATCCGGGATTTGATCCAGATGTTCGATCTGCCTGCCGTATTGCCTGGAAAGTTGATTGAGCCAGACAAA
>DIWN01000036.1:0-24637 GCA_002423495.1 Anaerolineaceae bacterium UBA6105
GCGATGTGTTCATCTACACCGAAAATATGGTCGAGCGCGAACGCGAAAAGAAAAAGAGTGCCGCGCGTCAACAGACAAGCACCAAGCTTTCTGAAGCTGAAGCCAAGCTGATCGACAACATCAACCAGGCGATCGAATTGGTCGGCACGGATGATGACGGTTGGTGCAAGCTCTCCGAAGTCGGCACAGCCCTGCGGCGCATTGACCCTGGCTTCGACCCACGTACCTATGGCGCAAGACAGCTCGCCACCCTGGTGCGCGCCAGAAAAGCTTACTTTGATATCAAAAAGCAAACCGGGAAATCCATCATCCTGATCCGTTCAAAAGAAGAAGATTAGCAAAAAAGTCACCGCAAGGTGGCTTTTTCTTTGGTTCGTGTTTCTGTTCATGAAGTATTGATGGAAATCTGTCAAAATATGGCATCCCAGGGCTATAATTCCATTGCGAACAGAAAGGAAAGATCATGCTCCAGGAAAAAGAACTCACCCAAGCTGTGGACCTTTGTCTGCCAAATGGACGGCTGAACCTGCTGGCGATTGGTTGGTCGCTCCAACCTCTGCAGAATTGCCGCCTCTATGGGCATCCACTGCGGAAAAAACGCTGGAACTACTGGTGCATTACCAGCCCAACGCATTTGTTCTCGGTGACTTTGAGCGATGTGGATTATGCCGGTTTGCCATTTGTTTACTTTCTTGATTTTGCCACAGGCGAATTCATCGAGAAAACCATCATCACCCCACTCGGCAAGGATGTAGTGCTTGGGGACAGAGTGCCTGATGACGCCAACTATGTTGGAAAAGGCTGCCGGATCAGCATGCGCCATGAATCAGATGGAGTGCAAATGCTGGTGGAAGTTGCTGATTTTGGGGGCAAGAGGCTTCAAGCTGAGTTCCAAATTGTGGAACCTGAAAATCATGAGAGCCTGAATGTGGTGGTGCCGTGGAGCGAGAAACTGTTCCAGTTCACGGCTAAGAACAACACCTTACCAACCGAAGGCAAGGTGAACCTGGATGGGAACCTGATCGCCTTTCATGCAAAGAACAGTTTCGCCACGCTGGATTTTGGGCGCGGCGTCTGGCCATATAAAGGCTTTTGGAATTGGGCAAGCTTCTCCACGCGTCTGTCCGATGGGCGCACCCTCGGCACGAATTTTGGGGCGGGGTGGACTGACAACACTGGCTCCACCGAGAACGCCCTCTGCGTCGATGGACATCTGATCAAGCTCAGCGAGGATGTAACCTTCACGTATTCAACCCAGGATTTCAAAGCTCCCTGGAAGATCCAGACCGCGGAAACCACGCGCGTGGATTTGACCTTTACTCCGTTTTTTGAACGTATCGCCAAAACCGACATGGCGATCATCCTCTCAGAAGTTCATCAAATGATCGGGCATTTTGACGGAATGATCATTGGGGAGGGTGGTGAAAAGATCCAGGTCAGCAAGGCTGTTGGTTGGGCGGAAGACCACCACTCACGCTGGTAAACAGCAATAATGTGTACTTTTATGAGAAGAAAAAAACCGCCGGAAGGCGGTTTTTTTATCAAGCGGGGAGGCAGGGATTCGAACCCTGGGTCGAATTTTACTCCGACAACCACTTAGCAGGCGGCCCCAATCGTCCACTCTGGCACCTCCCCATGTTTAGGTTGTTAAGCCTGGCGGAGGAAGTGGGATTCGAACCCACGATAGGTTTCCCTATACCTGTTTTCAAGACAGGCGCCTTGAACCGCTCGGCCATCCCTCCATAGACGAAACATTCTAACACGAAAGAGGTCCGAATTCAAGCCGGATTTGTTGACCCAGGCACCTGTTAAACTCCGAAACAGGAAGAAATTTCAGATCAATTTTTTGAGCTGGTCACGCGGTTGGGGCTGTTAAACCGGTAGGAAAGCCGACCAAAATGGAGGATATCTCCATGGTGGATTTCGACGCCCTTTGTGTCAACAGCCTCAAAATTGACACAAGTACCCGCAATGGTGTGAAAGTCCGTCAGTCGGGTGCTGCCATCGGGAAAAGCGTGAATTTCGGCGTGCAGGGCTTCCAGCGCGTCATCATTGAGAACCAAATTTGCCAGCTGTGGATCTTTGCCGATGAGGGTGACTTCCCTGACGAGCAAGAGCGGCTTTTCAGCGCTAGGGGTGTTGTCGCGGTCGAGTCTGATGAGGCTGCCATAGGTCTTCACAGGCACGTAACTTTCCGGCGCAACCCGCGGGGTCGGTGCCGCAGCAGGCTCAGCCGCAGCGGGTTTGGCCGTTTTTTTCTTCAACCGGGTGGGCAGGATGATCACAGCCAGCAAACCAAGGGCGGCCAAACCGAGACCCAGCCAGAGCCACAGACTGCTTGCCAGTGATTTGGGTTCATCTGCTTTTATGTCCACCCATGTCAATTCGATGTACTTCATTTCGCTGCGTGTTTCAAAGCCAAGATCATCTTCGAGCCTGAGCTGCAGACTGAGTTTGTTTTGATCCCGAAATGGGCTGAGATCGAGCAAAAAGTCGCCAAACGGCGGTTCCTGACGCTCTTGAATGAGGCTGCCGTTAGCATACAAGCTGCTGTTGAGGATCTCACGCGGGAAACCATCCGGGAATTCAATTGCTGCCTGGATGGGCAATTCTGCCGGCTCAATCCGTTCATCGCTTTGAATGGTCACGCTCAGCTGATCTGGCAGATTGCTAAATTTCATGCTGGTAGGCAGGATTTCCAGCGCGACATTCTTTACAGCGGAAGTCAACACTGCTCCTTTGGATGGTGAGAGGCGCAGGCTGATCTGCTGTGTGCTGCCGGAGCGGATCTCAGATTCCCAGGTGACGGTATAGCGATAACCTTTCCCTTTGAGATATTCACGCGGGTTAGTGGGGATCTGGCTGCCGCTCAGGATGGTCAGGCTGCCGCCCCAGGTCGCACAGACCGCCTGCAAATCCGTCTCGTAAGCTGAGCCAATCACAACCGCGGCAGTAGTCATCCATACATGCACCTGAATGCCGGCCTCACCAGCCCGCTGTATCAGGGCGGTCAGCTCAGGAATTTGGTCAGGTTCGACATAGGGGGTCATATAGACCAGCACGGTTTCCTTGGAGGGGGTATTGCTGGTGAGGAGTCTGATCGCGTCTTCGAAGCTTTGCAAAGAACTGGTCATCTGCCTTTGGTTTTCCTTGTAGCCCTCCAGGGCATTTTTCCACTCGGTGTAGTTCGCGAGCTGATCGTAGTGGATGTCCGGATTGATGAACAGGCTGTAGACATCGCCAGTGATGGGTGTCAGGTCAGAGCCCAGCTCGCGCATGGCAGTCAGCATGCGGTTGTAGTTGTTGTTGCCGTTGGGATAATTTAATACCAATGTGCGTTCGGGATTGATCACCAGCCCAAAATGCACACCAACGTATTCACTGGTAAGCGAATCCACGGCGATTTGTTGATCATTTTCGATTACCTTCACCTGGTTGGCTGAGAGAGAGGTGTTTTCCCCCAACCCACCCGGGATTTTGAAGCTCAAAGTCATTTTTGGAAACTCACGCGTTTCCAGTTCCTCGATCACAACCCTGGCCGGGATCTCCTGACCCACAACTGGCGAGGTCGCTTGGAATATTATGCCGGCGACCAGGCAGAGTATCAACAAAATAGTCCTGAGAGGAACTTTTTTCATCATAGTTGCAATTGTCCGAATTTGACCAGTTGATTTCGTCGACAGTAAAGAAAATCGCACAAAATGTATCTTATTAGATAGATTTTACCCGAGTCTGGCAAACCTGTTGTTAAAATTGTGTTTAAATCAAACCAAAATGCTTAAAAGCATTGAAAATTCCGTCGTCTGTCACATCGCTTGTGACATAGTCGGCAACGGCTTTAAGCTCATCCACCGCATTGCCCATCGCGATACCGGTCTGGCAGTACTGCAGGATTTCGATATCATTGAAGGAATCCCCAAACGCGAAAGTATCCTCGCGTTCGAGACCGAGTGACTCAAGCAACACGGAGACTGCTGAAGCTTTAGTCAGGTTCTTCTGGGTGAAATCACCAAAATCCCTGCCTTTTCCAAAGATATTCCATATGCCAACCCGAAAATACTCACCAAACTCTTTTTCTAATTCAGCTTTGTTGAGGGCAGGGGGCATGACAAAACTGACCTTGTTGACATCCAGGTGGTAGCTTTGGTGGTTAAAAGTTAACCCGGGAAATAGCGTCTGCAAATTTTTCGTGGCTACCTCCTGTGAGATGCCAAACGAGCGGGCGGTTTCACTCAGAAAATAGCGATTGCCGTAAAGCCCGCTGTTGCTTTCTTCGTAGAAACCAATCTTTCGGTCTTCAAGATAGCTGTATACCCGGCTGATCTGCGCTTCGGGGATAGCGCTTTCGAAAACAATCTTTCCTCCAAATTCGGCATAGGCGCCTTCGCCCGCGATGATGCCGTCAAATCCAAGGTTGAGCAGCCAGGGATAGATGGAGGGCTTGCTGCGTCCTGAGGAGATCAGGATTTTGTGCCCACGAACCTGCGCGAGTTTGAGCGCTTCCCTGGCGGAGTAGGGTAGTTGTTGCGTATAGTCGATAAGCGTGCCGTCAATGTCGAGGAAGATTATCTTTTCTGAGCTCATTTTTACCCTTCAAGCGTCGATGATAACACAAACAATCCAGAAACGGCATTTATGAGTCGTAACAGCAGCCTCAAATACACGCGGCTGAGACTAAAGGAAAGAAGAGTCAAATGTCAGGGCGTGTCTTGTTTGAATAGCACATCCGCAAAAGCAGCATCCTTTTCCATGACGTGCCGGGCGTAAGAGCAGGTGGGGAGGATCTTAACGCCTTCAGCGCGTGCTGTATCTGCCAGCTTGTCCACGAGCTTGCGGGCGATGCTGTATCCGCGATGTTCCGGGTGTACGAGTGTGTGGCTGGCATTCCAATAATTATCAGTTACTTTGTACCGGATTTCACCGACTTCCTGACCATAATTCGTGGTGGCAACGATGCGTTTGGCATCGGGTTCGTGAGCGTATTGGATCTCTGTCATTATTCCCCCATTTTTTCTTTAGTGTAATCCGGCTGGTGAGTGAAACAAAATTCCAGCTTGTGCAAGGTGCCACAGGGGTTGTACGAAGGTTTGCGCCATTACGTTTACAGTTGTAAACTTTAGAATAATGGAACGAAAGGAACAGATAATGCCCGAAACTCTCAATATCAGCGACGCGGAATGGGAAGTGATGCGGGTGGTATGGGCGAGTGGTGAATCCACCAGCCAGGAAATCACCCGGGTTCTGAACGGAAAACGCGGCTGGAGTCAGTCGACAGTCAAGACACTGATTGGAAGGCTGACCAGCAAGAACTACCTGCATGCCCGTAAGGAATCCCGTCACTTCATCTACACGACCCATCTTGACGAACCCGAGAGCTTGAAACTTGAGCTTGAGGGCTTGCTCGGCCGCATCTGCAGCCGGAAGATACCCAATCTGCTGGCTTACTTGGTTGAGAAAACTCCGATGATCGCCCAGGATCGGGCGATGCTTGAGGAAGTCCTGCAAAACAAACAGGTAGTCGCGGAAGTTCCTTGCGATTGCTATCCCGGGCAGTGCACCTGCCATTTGCATGCCAGCGGCACAATCCTTTCCGATCAATCCCACGAGGAGATAACCCATGAAAACTAAGACCTTACCGATTGAGGGGATGACCTGTGCGGCATGTTCGACGGCCGTGGAACGCGCCGTGCGTAAACTGCCCGGTGTTAACCAAGCGAACGTCAACCTGACTGCGGAAAATCTGCATCTGAGTTTTGACGAGTCGCAGGTCTCGCTGGAAAGCGTGGTGCAGGCTGTGGACGATGCCGGCTACAAGGCTCTGATTCCCTCCCAGCACGCGCAACTCGAAGTGCATGGGATGACCTGCGCTTCCTGCTCGGCAACAGTGGAAAGGGTGGTGGGCAAGCTGCCAGGCGTGCAGAACGCCAACGTCAACCTGGCTGCTGAAACACTCACGCTTGATTACGACCCGGCAGAGATCAGCCTGCAGCAGGTGGTCAGCGCGGTGGAAGAGGCTGGTTATCAAGCCGTTCTGCCGGTTGACAACACCATTGAGGATGAACTTGAGCGTAAAAAGGCGCGCAAAGAAAAACGCCTGCAAAACCTGAAGCAGCGCTTTACCATCAGCGCCATTCTAACCGTTCCCCTGCTTTTTCTCTCGATGGGACCGATGCTCGGGCTTCAGTTGCCCGCGTTTTTAGAACCTTCCATCAATCCGCTGAAAAACGCGCTGGCGCAGCTACTGCTGACTACCCCTGTGGTGATCATGGGCTGGTCTTATTACATCAACGGCTTCCGCAACCTGGTGAAGCTGCACCCTAATATGGACTCGCTGATTGCCATTGGCACTGGCTCAGCTTACCTTTACAGTCTGTATGCTCTCTGGAACATCACCGTTGGTCACTCCCATTTTGCGCACGCGCTATACTTCGAATCGGCCGCGGTTGTTTTGACGCTCATTACGCTGGGTAAGTTCATGGAGGCGCGTGCCACCAGCAAAACATCCGAAGCTATCCAAAAGCTGATGGCACTTTCGCCCAAGCAGGCGCGCGTCCTGCGCGATGGACAGGAGGTCGAGATCGATGCCAGCCAGGTGTTGGTGGGGGACGAGGTGGTGGTGCGCCCGGGTGAAAGCTTCCCGGTGGACGGCATCCTTCTGGAGGGAGCCACCAGCGTGGACGAATCCATGCTGACGGGTGAAAGTCTGCCGGTTGAGAAAACCATTAGCGACAACGTCATCGGGGCTTCGATGAACATCAATGGGGCAGTGCACTTCCGGGCGACCAGGGTCGGCAAAGATACGGCTTTGGCGCAGATCATCCGCCTGGTTGAGGAAGCCCAGGGTTCCAAAGCACCGATCGCGAAATTGGCAGATAAGATCTCTGGGATTTTCGTCCCGATTGTGATTGCCTTGGGGGTTCTGGCTGCGCTGGGTTGGGTGCTGATTGGCAAAGAAAGCATCGAATTCGGATTGACTATCTTCGTGGCGGTGATGGTCATCGCCTGTCCGTGCTCTCTCGGGCTTGCCACCCCAACAGCTCTTACTGTGGGAATGGGCAAAGGGGCGGAAAACGGTGTGTTGATCAAAAATGGCGACGCGCTTGAAAATGCCCAGCAGGTGAATATGGTTTTGCTGGATAAAACCGGAACCATCACCGAAGGCAAACCGGCTGTTACCGATGTTTTGCCGCTGGCAAGGCAGAGTGAGCAGGATTTGCTCGCGCTGGCTGGCGCGGCTGAGAAGGGATCAGAGCACCCTTTGGGCAAAGCGATTTTGCGGGCTGCGGAAGCACAGGGCTTGAGCCTGCCCGAAGTCAACGATTTCAAGGCTTTGCCCGGCATGGGCGTGGTGGCAGATTACCAAGGTAAGTTGCTGCGTATCGGCAATCAAAAAATGCTTGAAGAGTACTTATCGCTGGGTGAGGAAGCCCTGAAGCTGGGGCAGGACCTGGCGAACGACGGCAAAACGCCGATGTTTGTAGCGCTCGAAGACAAGCTTGTAGGCATCATCGCCGTGGCAGACACCGTCAAGCCAGACAGCAAAGAAGCAATCAATCAGCTGCATAAAATGGGCGTGCAGGTTGCGATGGTCACGGGGGATAATCGCCGCACGGCAGAAGCGATCGGACGCATGATGGAGCTCGACCAGGTCTTCAGTGAAGTGCTGCCTGATCAGAAGGCTGAAATTGTCAGCCAGTTAAAATCAGATGGACGTTTTGTGGCGATGGTCGGGGATGGGATCAACGACGCGCCTGCACTGGCAACGGCGGATGTGGGCATTGCGATTGGCAGCGGGACTGATGTGGCGATCGCTTCGGCGGATATCGTGCTGATGCGTTCGACGCTGATGGATGTGCCGGTGGCAATCGACCTGAGCAAGAAGACTCTGCGCAACATCAAGCAAAATCTGTTCTGGGCATTCGCTTACAACGTGATTGGCATCCCGATTGCGATGGGCGTGCTGCACCTGTTTGGCGGTCCGCTGCTCAACCCGATGATCGCCGGGGCGGCAATGAGCCTGAGCTCTGTTTCCGTGGTGACGAATGCCCTGAGACTGCGTGGCTACCGCTTTAAGACCATGTAACTGCTTTTTTTAGGCGTGTTTCTATCATCGAAAACTTGATGGTGCTCGAATACTTTGTGTGATCTTTAATTCAGGCTGCTGCTTTTTGCTGCGGCAGCTCTTTATGCTTTATAGAAATCAGTGCGAAGCCAACCCCAACCAGGGCGATAACGACATTCACGGCAAGCATGGTATTCATCCCGTTTAATTCCAGCATCCAACCGCCACTGAGGCTGCCCAATACCGTCCCGACTGTGATCATGCTGGTCATATAAGCCTGACCGCTTGCCTGATCCTCTTTAGCGATGATCTCGGAAGTGTAATAAACCGATGCGGAGGCAAAGATCGCAAAGCTCAGCATTTGGGCGAACTGGATCACGTAGATCATTGAAACACTGCCTGACAAAGCATACATCAGGGCTTTGAGCGCAAAGCCGAAGGCGGCTATCAACATCAAGGTCTTTGGTCGAAAATGTTTGAGCAATCTCGAAAAGCCGAACAGAACTGGCACTTCCACAACTGCCTGGATCGCCAGAGCGATGCCAAGCTGGCTGCTGTTGCCGCCAACTGATTGAATGATCTGTAAAAGATAGGTGTTCAGGATATTATGCGCGGTGAGCATCAGCAAGGTTGCAATCAGCATAAATGTAAAAGCCGGATAGCGAAGCATGAAACCTTTTTGCAAGCCCTTTTCTCTTGGCGCTTTTTCAAGTTGTTCTTTGGAAGATGGCATACGAAAAACCACCAAAATGAAGAGCAAGCCAATCAAAATGCCGGAGATCGGGACCATTTCGATGCCATACCCTTCCGCAAGAAAGCCGATTACCAGCGCCAACAGGGCATACAGACCAGAACCAATTCCCCTGGCTACGCCAAAATTGATGTATTCTCCCTTTTGGCTGTAATAGTAATGGGCTGTGTTGATGAAGGGCATGATGGTATTCCCGAGCAGGATCAAAAGACCCATGAAGGTCGCACCAGCCAACGCGCCTGGTATGAATGGCATGACAATGCAGATTGTCAGGTAGGGTATGGCCAGCATCAAAATCATGTGGCGCCAGGTAATCCGGTTGCTTCGATCTGTGATCCCGCCCAGCATGGGTTGCAGCAGGGCTGCCAAAATGCCAAAAATCGCGGTAACAGTACCAATACCCCCGTTGGAAAGCCCACGACCTTGTAGGTAAAGAGAAATAAAGCCTGAGGATACACAGAATAGCATCCAGTAAAGCCCCTGCATTGCCATGTAGCGATTATTGATGGTTATTTTCACACTGGTTCGCCTTGATTATTCCCACTCAATTGTTGCAGGGGGTTTGGAGCTGATGTCGTAAACCACTCGATTCACGCCCGGGACTTCGTTCACGATGCGGTTGGAGACCCTCGCGAGCAAATCGTACGGCAGGCGCGCCCAATCGGCGGTCATGAAATCGATGGAAGTAATCGCGCGCAGGGCAATTGTCTCGGAATATGTGCGTTGGTCGCCCATCACACCGACTGATTTGACCGGCAGCAAAACCGCGAAAGCCTGTGAGCTGCCGCTGATTCTGCCCTTCTCGTCTGTATGCATGTGGATCAAGTCTGCTTTTTCCAGCTCTTCGTTGAAGATGGCGTTAGCGTGGCGAACAATCTCGATTCGTTCAGGTGTAACTTCGCCGAGCACCCTGACTGCCAAACCGGGTCCGGGGAATGGCTGGCGCCAAACCAGCTCGGGCGGCAGCCCAAGCGCCTCACCGATTGCGCGGACTTCATCCTTGAAAAGATTGCGCAGGGGCTCCACCAGCTTGAATTTCAGGTCTTCTGGCAGTCCGCCCACGTTGTGATGCGACTTAATGCGGTGCGCTTCTGAAACCCCGATGCCTTTCGATTCGATCACATCCGGGTAGATCGTACCCTGGGCGAGGAATTCGTGTTCTTCCAGGCCTGCCAGGGCGGCTTCAAACTCACGGATAAAGCTTTCGCCGATAATTTTTCGCTTTTCTTCCGGGTCCGTAACGCCGGCAAGTTTGGCGAAATAGCGCTCAGAGGCATCCACCATGATCAGATGATCGCCGAGAAGCGGGCGGAATACCGCCT
This sequence comes from Anaerolineaceae bacterium UBA6105, assembly GCA_002423495.1. Lineage (GTDB taxonomy): Bacteria > Chloroflexota > Anaerolineae > Anaerolineales > Anaerolineaceae > Mesolinea. The sequence goes on from DIWN01000036.1 coordinate 10,136, forward strand.
CAATTTGCTCTGGTTCGCCCTGGCGCATCAGACCGGTGTTGATGAAAACGGCCGTCACGCGATCGCCGATGGCAGTTTGCAACAGGGAGGTGGTGACGGCTGAATCCACACCACCGCTCAATGCTGACAGGACTCGTCCGTTTCCAACTTGGGCGCGAATGCTTGCGATACTCTCTTCAATGATGGAGTGGGAGGTCCAGTCCGGCTCGCAATTACAAATTTTGAGAACGAAATTACGCAAAATCTCTTCGCCATGCTGGGTATGGCGAACTTCCGGATGGAATTGCAAACCAAAAAGCTTGTTTTGCTCGTCCATCATGGCCGCAATGGGGCTATGGGGGGAAGTTGCCAGGCGGGAAAATCCCGGGGGCAGTTCCCTGACATTATCTCCATGAGACATCCAAACAACCTGTTTTCCCTGGGGTAGCAGCGGGTTAGCTGCAGGCACGTCCAGCTCGGTCAAGCCATACTCATGTTCGTTACTATGAAAGACCTTACCGCCAAGTTTGTGGGTCAGGGCTTGCATGCCATAGCAGATGCCAAGGATGGGTAGCCCACTCTCAAGCAGGTAATCCTGGATGTAAGGCGCGTTATCAGCATAAATGGATTGCGGTCCGCCAGAGAGAATGACCCCTTTGATTTGATCGTCCAGCGCTTCTTCTTTTTTTGCGTGCCAGGGAAGCAGCTCGCAATACACGTGCATATCACGAATTCGGCGTCCGATCAGTTGGGTATATTGGGAGCCAAAATCCAGGATGACGATTCTATCGCTCATATTTTCCTCTTAGGCTGCGAATTCGTCTGTGAAGATAATTTGTCCGTCATCCATTGAACTTATCGCAACCAGGGAATGCACTGGCACGCCCAGGTAAGCCAGTTTATTGCGTCCACCTTCGAAGGTTTTTTCAATCAGAGTTCCGATGCCAACCACTTTCGAGCCGGCTGTCTGGGCGAGGCGTACCAGGCCGATGATGGTAGCACCGGATGCCAGGAAGTCGTCAATGATCAGGATTTCTTCATCCCGAAGCAGATATTCGGGTGAGACGATCAGCTCAGTGTTATGACCTTTGGTGTGGGAGGGAGCCACCGTGATGTAGACATCGCTTGGCATGGTGACGGGTTTGGTTTTACGGGCATAGACCACTGGCAAATTGAGATATTTCCCTGCCATGAGCGCAGGAGCAATGCCGGAGATCTCGGCTGTGAGGATCTTGACGGCAGTTGTGCCAGCAAAAAGGCGGGCAAACTCTTTACCACAGGCATCCATCAGATTGGGGTCCACCTGGTGATTGATGAAACGATCGACTTTGAGGATACCCTTTCCGAGATTCTTACCCTCGGTCATGATGCGTTGCTTCAAGAGGTCCATAGTTTCGCTCCTATCTCATCCCAAGATATAAACAGAAATCAAGCACAGGATGAAAAGATCCTTTTGTGCTTGTTGGCGATAATTATAACAGCCGGCTCTTGCTTGTGGGCAGAAACCGGCTGTCAGAGTCAATTGAAAGAATTATGACTGGTGTAAGATCTCGCCAGAAAACAGGGTGACTGCCTTGCCGCCAAGATAGACACGGTCTTTTCCCAAACGGCACCAGACCGTGCCGCCGCGGGCGGAGGCCTGGTAGGCTACAAACTGGTCTTTGTTGAGTTTAGCTGCCCAATAGGGGGTCAGGATGCAATGACCAAGTCCGGTTACCGGGTCTTCGGGAATGCCTGTGTTGGGAGAGAAGAAGCGTGAAATGAAATCATTCTTTCCACCAGGAGTCTGGGCTGTGATGACCAAATTAGTTTCTTCGAGAGCGGCGATTTTTTTGAAGTCTGGATCAAAGGCTTCGACATCAGCAGGATCCGCAATCTCTGCAAGCAGAATCGCATTGTCTTCCGAGCGGGAGACTGCCAGGGGGGGCTGTCCGAGAATTTCCTCGAGCAGAGGTGTGGACTCAACAGGAACTGAACGAATCAAGGGCATATCGAGCTCGATTGTGCCGTGGTTGAAAGTAGCCGAAATCACACCGCTTTTGGTGTGAAAAAGGATGGTCTCATCCGGATCGTAAAAGCCTAACTCAAACAGAATATGTGCCGAAGCAAGGGTGGCATGACCGCAAAGGTCAACCTCCGTGCTGGGTGTAAACCAGCGTAAGTTGTAATCATTGCCTTTGGGACTGAGAAAGGCGGTTTCGGAGAGCCTCATCTCAGTGGCTATAGCCTGCATCCAGGTGGCATCGCGCGGTTGTTCCAAAAGGTAAACGCCGGCGGGATTGCCTTTAAAAGGCTTTACGGTGAACGAGTCAACCTGAAAGATAGGAATCTTCATGCCAATCTCCTTTAACTTTGAATAATTTTACCCGTTTTATGGTCGCCTGCAAGGCAAGATTCTAGGCAATCTGTCAATCTTTAACAATGGAAAATATTCAGATTGGACGATTGTGCCGGTTTGGAGGAAATTTTTGCTTTCCTGTGAGAGTGACCGCGAAAGGGGAATGGCGATCTGCCTTTAACATTTTGTAAAGCAGCATCCGTAAGGCGAGACAAGGTGCGCGTAGGGCGAGCTTGGAAGGACTGCGCACATCATCATGCAGGGACCTCGGCGTCCTTCCAATCCGCCATCAAAAATCGATCCTTCTCATGCAACCCAGATCTCTATCATCGGCGGATTGAGGGCACGATACGTTTGTCCATCACATCAATCAAGGTGCCCTCAATCTCGCCCTACTGTGTGCATGAAATTGGGTATGGCGATCTGCCTTTCCGTTTATTGATTGACACAAAACCTGGCGGAGAGGTTGACCCCGCGAATAGATACGCGGGGCAGGGAAGAGCACCATTCCGTTCTACGACAATACATTAATCAAGAATTGAACATCAAGATGAACTTTTGTGCCAAGCCTCTACATTTTGAGAAAGAGCAATGCGCGGTTTTGCACAACCTCACCCTCGCGCGAAATTGGCAGAGATGCGCCCGGCGGGTATAATGCTGTTTATGAAAAGCAAGAACTTTCTGCTCCTGTTAGCTGGGATTGCCATGCTGATGGCAGTTTTGCCGGCAGCTACGCAAGCTGCCATCCTGGCAGTGCCTCCGGTGCCTTACTATGACCTACCGCTCTGCCAGCCAGGTTACTACCCAACTGATCCGGGCGATTGCCTGGCTCTTGGAGCTTCGCAGACGATTGCCCAACTGCACGAATTAGGATTTCCTTATCCCATCAAACCACTGGCTGCCGCAAAGCCAGACGCATCCCTCTCAGACTTGCCGGTTCGTGTAGCCAGAATTACAGGCGCGGAAACGCCCGTGTATGCAAGTTTGAATGATGCCATCAACGGAGGCGCAGTCTTGCAAACCATTCCGGATGGAGCAAGCCGTTATGTGACGATGATTGATTCCGCCGTTGCCAGCGGACGAACCTTCGTGCGGACAATGTCTGGGGGATGGGTGGCAGCCACACCTTTCTATTCCTGGCCCAGGTGGCAGGGGCTTGAATTTTATGCCACACCTCAAAATGATTTTGGCTGGACAATTAACCCGACGCCAAGTTATGCCCAACCGAGTTTCGCTGCCCCAACAACCAGCAAACAGTACGAGAAGTATGTTGAGTTCCAGATCTACCGGGTGGTGGAGGCAGAAGGTTATGAGTGGTACGAGGCTGGACCGGGGGAGTGGATCCCATCGCTGAAGTCTCGCCGCCTGGTGGTGGATACCACAGTGCCAGAGGGAGTGGATAACAAGCGCTGGATCAGCATAGATCTTTATAACCAAACCCTGGCTGCATACGAGGACGGCCAGCTTGTGTTCGCGGCGCTTGTGGCAACCGGTTCGGGGGAACTTTATTCTGACCCCGGGCTGTATTACATCTATGAAAAACGCGAGCTTGAACTAATGCAGGGATCCTACACCAGCGATCGTTCTGACTTCTATTCATTGGAAGGCGTTCCCTGGACGATGTATTACAACCACGCCCAGGCAATTCACGGCATTTATTGGCCTGCGTCCTTAGGGATTACGCAATCCCACGGGTGTGTGAATATGTTCCCGGGCGACGCGCACTGGCTTTTCAACTGGGCAGAGCTCGGAGACTGGGTCTACGTACACGACCCATCCGGCGAGACTCCAATCCCAACGCCCACACCGATGGGCACGCCCGCGCAAGAGATCATCTACCCAACCCCAACAGTGCAAAATTAACAAAACAGGTCCCACCCGGGACCTGTTCTTTGAAATCTTTTCACCTTGTTTCAACAAGGGGGGATTCAATCCAAATTAGCAGATTTTCCAGCGTAGTGTATTGCCTTGCAGTGCATTAATGACTTCGCTGGCGATATCACCAGCGACGCGCACCTGGGCTTCAGCGGTCTGACCGCCAACGTGCGGTACGGCAATCACTTTGGGATGTTCTGCAAGTGTCCAATCCACCGGCGGTTCCTTCTCATAGACGTCCAGCGCTGCTCCAGCAACTTTTCCGCTTTCCAACGCGCGCAGGAGTGCGGCCTCTTCAATGATGCCGCCGCGGGCAACGTTCACGAGTAGTACACCATCTTTCATTTTGGTGAAGGTTTCGTCATTGACCATGTGTTTTGTTTCGGGGATCAAAGGCACGTGGAAGGTGATGATGTCAGCCTTTGCGTAGACCTCTTCCAGTTCGACTGGATCTGCGCCGGTAGCACGCATATCGTCTATGTTGCGAATGGGATCGTAGCAAATGACCTTCATGTCAAGCGCTTGTGCGTATTTGCCTATCCGACTGCCGATATTGCCGTAACCGACGATGCCGAGAGTTTTGCCATTTAACTCACGTCCCTTGTAATCTTTTTTGATCCACTTATCGTGCTTCATTTCAGCATCCGTGTGGGGAATATCGCGCACCAACGCCAGCATCATAGCAAACCCCAGTTCAGCAACCGCGATGGTTGTGGCAGTGGGAGCGTTCACTACTGTCACACCGTGGTCTTTGGCTGCCTGGAGATCGATGTTATCCACACCCACACCCGCGCGACCAACGACTTTCAGATTTTTTGCAGCTTCAAATAGCTCTTTGGTAACTTTGGTTCGTCCACGGACAATCATGCCATCGTATTCCCCGATGATTTGCAATAATTCGGCCGGCTCGATACCCTTCTTGTCCGCCGCTTCGCCAACGGCGTTGATAATATCTTTGCCTTCCTTTTCCAAACCGTCTGTGATCAATACTTTGAAACCCATATCTTCTCCTTTTTTAGGTTTTTATTGTTCTCAGGACGCGTACGTCCCCTTTCCTTAGAGTATAACCAATAGAATCAAGATGTTCCAGAAAAGCAGCGGCATATTTGCGACTTGTTTGAAAATGATCCCTGAATTGGGCCAGCGACATGCTCCCATTGGCTTGAATCGCCTCCTGGACCCAGGTTTTCATCGATTCGATTGTGTCGGGCAAAAAGAGCACCGTATCTGAGACGCGAACCAGCCTGTTGGTCGCGATCAAACCTTCCAAAACGTCAGGCCCAAGCTCTGCTTCAGCGTTATTTACATCTGGCGGTGAGTAGGGAGACTCTGTAAATTTTTCGAGCAAACTGGCAGCCAGGGTTTCCTGCTGTGGTGTGAGAAGGATGGAATGGCTGTCTGCCCAAACCAGCGTACCCTGCTCCACCAGTTTGCCTTCTTGATTTAATAAGCCTAACGCCAGGTCGAAATGTTCCTGTGTCAGCTTCAAACCTGACTTGAGCAGTTCCCGGCTGATGCCCGCCTTGAGGGGAAAATTGCGGTGGAATTCATCGAGAGTGCCCACTATGCGATTAGTGGTCGACTGCCAGTTTTGAGCGGAAATTAATTGCGTTTTGGCGGGGTTAGGGTGTTTGCTGAGGAAGATGATCTCACCAGCGCTTTCAAGTTCGGCTACCTGGTTTTCGAGTTCTGCTGCAGGAAGCGATGTGTGAGAGGTGAGCGCGGCAAGATTGGTGACGTTCAAACGGTCGAGTGCCTGCATGACCAGATCTGCGCGTTTGCCAACGCGCAACTGCTCCAGGCGGGTAAGGGTTACCTCATCGAAACGGCGATAACGGCGGGTGGGTTGCGTATCGAGGATGACACCTCCGCCAATCGTGGCAGCGGGGGAAGGCAGCCGCAACACGTAATGATCGCCGCGAATTGCCACCAAGGGCTCTTCCAATTCAAGCTGCACAAAACCTTCCTCGCCAGATGCGAGTCTTTCCACTCCCAAGAGACGCACACGAGCCAGACTTTCGCTTGCTCCGGCGTAGACTTTGAGGCTCATGTTGTGTTTTAACTCGTTGGTGGCATCGTGGATCAGCCGAACTGCAGCGTCCACGCGTTTTGTGGGTTTGTAGGTGCCCGGCAGGGCAATCACGTCCCCGCGGTTAATATCCTCTTTTGAGAGATTGTTGAGGTTGATGGCAGTCCGGTAACCGGGGCTAACCTTTTGCAGTTTCCGATTATGATTCTGCAAGCCGCGAATGCGGCCTGTCTTGCCGCCAGGCAGGCAAACAACTTCATCTCCCAGCGCGAAGCTGCCATCCAGCAGGGTACCTGTTACGACGGTGCCAAATCCTGAAAGGGTAAAGACGCGGTCAACAGGCAGCCGCGGCCGGTTGAGATCGCGCTTGGGAGGGATTTCTGCCAGTAGTTCTGCAAGAGTGAGCTTAAGCTGATTCAGACCCTCACCCGTCTGGGCTGAGACGCGCAGAACCGGGGCATTCTCCAGGCTGGTGCCCTCCACCAATTCCTGGGTTTCAAGCTCCACTAATTCCAGCAAATCACGGTCTGCCACCAGGTCGCACTTGGTGAGGACGATCAGCCCGCGTGAAATCTCTAATAAATCCAGAATCGCGAGGTGTTCACGCGTCTGGGCGCTGACGCCTTCGTTAGCTGCTACCACCAGGAGAACCGCATCGATCCCACCGATGCCAGAGAGCATATTGCCGACGAAGTCGCGGTGCCCAGGCACGTCGATGATGCCGATCGTTTCGCCTCCGGGCAGCGCCATGGACGCAAAACCAAGATCAATGGTCATCTCACGTGCAATTTCTTCTTTGAGACGGTCCGGATTAGTGCCGGTCAAAGCAGAGATCAGGGTCGATTTCCCGTGATCAACATGCCCGGCAGTACCGACAATGTGCATGATCAGCCACTCTTCTTGTCAATTAAGGGTGAGATTTCCTGGATTGAATCCTGGTAAGCAACCAGGATGGATCGCAGGTGGCTGCTTGTGCTCCTGCTGAGGGCTTCAAGTTGGTCGCGCAAAGAGGAAGTCAGATCATCGAGTTCTTGTAATTGAGCTGTCAAATCTTTGAACTGTTGGACATTCTCACGACTTTGTTCTTCCTGGGATAGCATGTAATTTGCCCAGCGTTTGACGTCGTCGGACTTGAAACTTGTCCATTCCTGGCGGAAACGCTCATCGTTCAATCTCTGGAATTCGCTTACTTCATTAATGCGGCGCTCGAAACGCTGGGTCACTTCGTCCACGTTGCCAAGGGCTTTGTTGACTGCCTGGCGGGCAGCCTCCAGACCTTCCATTTGTTGATTCAAATTGAGGTTTACTTTGTCGATTTCAGCAAAGCGCTTTTCCCAGGAGGTGAAGGTTTTGTCCTTTTCGACCAGAGAATTGTTGATTTTCTCGATGAAAACGGATTGGGCTTGCTTGCGATCTTTTTCAAAAGTCTGCAATTCTGTGATGCGGGTATCCAGAGTGCGGAAACCGTCACTGAAGCTATCGAAACGGCTGCGGGTTTCTTCCAATCGCTTGCGTAGTGAAGCTACTTCCCCTTGCAGATCCGTCAGACGCTTGGCTTCCTGGCGGCGGTTTTCTTCCAACAGGTTTAATGACCGGCGATAGTCTTCGTCGAAGCGGGAGACTTCCTGGATTTTTCCTTTGAGTTCTTCGATCAGACGTGCAAGACGTGCATCCTCAACTTTGGTGTTGCGCAGTTCAGTTCGGATTGGCTCCAACTCTTCAGTGAATTGGAATATTTCCGCGACGGATTTTCGCGTTGCTTCAATCTCGAGCTTTGTGCGTTTGGTGGCTTCGTTCAGATTGAGCTCGGCTCTTTCGTTAACATCGCGGATTTGCTTTGTCAGGTCAATATTCAGCCGGTCAATCCGATTGTCGTATTTCTCGACGTTTGCAATCAGGTTTGCATTTTTTGTGATCAGCAATTCAAGCTCTTTGATCTGTTTACGCAGGTTTAGATTTTCGCTTTCGAGCATGGTCAGGCGGTTCTGCAGAGATGCCAGGTTGGTCTTATCATTACGCCTTTCGTTGTCGAGCCATTCGACACGCTTTTCAAGTTGTTCAAATCCAGAATAGTCGTCCATATTTCACCTCTTAGCTAATGCTGATGTGATTATACAATGTTTACCCATTCTGTCATCCTAACCAGGCGGCAGGAGGTGGATGAAGGGTTCAAGTAAGCCTAAAAACGGGTTCAGGAATAGGTGGGGGAAAATTCCCATGAGTAAGGAAAGTAAGGTAAAAAAGCAAAGGATAAAAATTTGCCACGCAGATTCTTCACCAGCGGTAAGCAGAGAAGAGGATGCTGTCTCAGGGTCGGGCGTTAGCAGTGTATGCATCATGCGCAGGATGAAAAGCGCCATACCTGCCACAGCCAGTGCGAACAGTGGGGTATAGTGGAAGGTGAGATCAGCGATACTATTCCAGAGTATGCGTTTAGCCGGAAAGAGCCCCAGGGCAGGCAAGCCGAGTAAGCTGAGTAAACTGATGATCAAGGACATGCTGTGAAAGGGCAGCCTTGAGAACAGACCGCGGAGTGATGGAAAACTGCCGTCGATTTCCGGTGCAATCTGTTGAACAGAGCTGAGTGTGTAGGCCCATTGCCAGTAGGCAAGCACCCGGGGGATAAAACTAAGAGCCAGGGCATAGCCTCCACCCTGGTTGATCAGGCCAACTGCCAGGACCGAATATCCGGTCTCGATCAGGATCAGATAAGCCAAAATTCGATTTATCCTGGTTTGGAGGGATATCAAAACCCCTCCAGCCAGCACAGTCAAAACACCTGCCCATTGCATCATGGGGAAAATCCCCGTCAGATTCCTCAGCCAGGCAAATTGATCAAGAAATTCGAGCAGTAAAAGCCAAAGACTGCTTTGCTGCATCAGGAAAACAAAACTGAAAACCCATGGGTGAGTTTCATCAGCCAGCATAGGCAGCCAGGTGTGAAGTGGGAAGATCGCAAGCCAGAGCGAAAAACCGAGAAGGATCAATACCGTGCCGCGCAGGATCAACGGGCTGGCACTGAGAGCTGTCTCGATGCCAGTGACCATCCAGCCGCTCAGGAGAATTAACGGCAGGGCAACAGTCTGTGAAACCAGGTAGCGCATCACACCACTGCCCGCCTGTTTTCCGCGCGGTGTCAGCAGCAGAGTGCTGAGCAGAACGATCAGTTCCACGATCACAGCCGCGTAAAGGAATGGTTTGACTGCCAGCGTGGTGATCCACAATGCTGTGATGGCCAGTGAGATGGTCGGAAACCAACGGCTGACCGAAAAATGCAGCCCTGCGATGTTCCACAAGAAGCTGAAAAGATAGAGCATCGCGACAGTTTTGAGCTGGCTGCCAGTGAGGGTCAGACCACGATTAAAAATCAGGAAGGTGTCGTCGAAAAGGAATTTGCGACCAAGCAGGTTGAATTCCAGACTTTGCGGGAAAATGAAGGCAGCCAGAGCCAGCAGCAGACTCCCGAGGCAGGCTATCCAAACTGAGAGCTTTGGCAACCGGTGGACCAGAACAAGCACTGACGTCAGCAAGATTGGAAGGAAAATCCAAATTGAAGGAGTGGTCAGGAGGTTCATTCTGACCTGCTTTCGACGTCTTTAACGATGAAGAAACTGCCTATGAGCGCCAGGCTGAGATTGACAGCGGTTAAGAGCGCTTCAAGAAGCCGGGAGAATTCCAGGCTGGCATAGAGAAGTTCAAAACCTGAAAGGAATGTCAGTAAGCCGATTACCAGGTAGAGGGGTTCAGTGATGGTGCCCATCTGAAACAAGCCAAACAGGATTAATCCCAGGCTGGCTGTCAACAGAAGCTGACTGCTTTGAGGAAAGGCGGATTGCTGAAGGGCGGGCGCCGCCAAAAAGCTGATCAGCGCCAGCAGCAGGGCAATTGTGCCGCGAAAGATTTCCCCAGAGGAAACATGCTGGCGCAAAAAGATTGACTCGATTAAACCTGAAGACTTCAGGGTTAGATAAAGCATCAGGCTGACCATAAGTCCGACGATTAGTTTAATGCCAGCTAGAAAAGGGCTGCGCACTTCGAGGATGATCAGGAATATGCAGATGTATTGGAGCCCCAAAGCAAATATATTCAAGGTCCACTGGCGTCTGACCAGGTTAATGGCTGCTGAGAATAACAAAATGGCTGCCAGGATGGTGCGTAAGGTTTCGTTCATGGCTGGCCAACCTGCGTGTAGATCAGGGTTGCCATCAGCAATAAGAAGAACAGGGACCAGAGCACGCCTGCTTCGCCCTCAAGAACTTGCCTGAAAAAGTCCGCAGCATCGCCAAGACGCGCAAAGAGCCATCGCGCGATGGCATAGAGCCAGTTGAGGCTAAAAATGATGCGCAAGGTGTCCAGCACGCGCTGCCCCAGGCGGTAGAAGGGGAGTTTTTCCTTGAACTCAGTGCTGGTGAGGCGCAGACCAAGCTTTTTGGTCAGTAAACCTCCCAGCAATACCAATCCGAGGCTGGCGACACTGCCCCACCAGGCTCCCACGGTCAGCACGCCTGACCAGCCGACCAGGTTGAGCACAAGCATGGTCTGGACCAAGAGGATCAGACCCAGCGGATAGGTGATGCGGGCGTACTTTTCGAGACCAGTAACGGTGCTGTTTGATTCGAGTGCGTAGCGCAGATAGCCGCCAACCAGCATGACATGGCAGAGAATCATCGCGATGCTGGCAAAACTGATCTGATCGCCAAGAATGGCACTCCAGCCTGAAGCAGCCAGGGTGTAGGGAAGCCCCAACAGACCAATCAATCCCAACAGCGGTATGAAGCGAATTCTTCGGATTGGAGGGTCAAACAAGAACAGCACCCCTCCAGTGAGAAGGAGTGCCAACCCCCAAACACGGCTGTTTTCTGGCTGCCCATTCAGGGCAGACTGCAGAGCAAGAGCAGAAAGTGCCACCACCCAATAAGGTCTGCCTTCGTTGGCATCGGCACGGGTCAGCCACATGGCTGAGGCGTATAGGGCAGCCAAAACCGTCAGAATGCTGATGATCGATACCAGGTTTTGATTCAAGACCAGAATTTCGGAAGGTAAATGCGCGATCAGGACCAGGGCTGAAACCACTGGCGAAAAGCGCAGCAACAGGTCGGTTCCACGCTTGAGCTCCAGGCTGTTTTGCATCGGGAAGCTGAGCGGCAGCACTCCCAGCCGCAAACCGGCTGCGATGAGAAAGAGCAAACTGGCAGTTGGAGGAATTTGGGTGAAATCCAGCCCGGCGGTGACCTGCCAGCCAACAGCGGTTGCAGCCACCAGAACGATGGTACTGATTAGCCTGACCCCATAAATAGTCGTGACCTTACCCGTTGATTCAGAACTCCGCAGAAAATTCAGCAGATAAATCAACTCTACCAGATCAGTGATAGCCCAGGCAATAGCCATGGTCAGCGGGTCTTTAGACATGACCGAGATGAGATTCAACCCTGTCAACCCAAGTGCGGCAGCCCAGGTGGTGGGGTTGACTTGAGTGGAAGCCCGGCTGGAATCGGTCAGGATTACTGCAATACACAATGCCAGGATGGCAAGCATGTAATGCCAGTTGATGTAATCAATGCGAAACGCAATGGTGGTGTGGTAGAGCGAATCTGGCAGCCAGCGGATAAATTCCACTTCCATTGGCAGGTAAAGGCGCAGGAAAAATGTGGCAAGCAAGGCTAACGAAGCCCCAGCGATGGCAATGAACCATGAACGGGCAAAGTGCGGCTTAAGCGCCTGGCTGATTGTCAGGGCGATAGATGGGAGCCAAAGTAAGCCAAGAATGCCTAATAGGATCATGAAGTCAATTCATTTCAGAGATCAGAGGATTTCGCCCGCCTGGCGGTGGACAAAACGCCCTCCACCGGCTTTACCAAGCCAATTTTGATTGTCAACAATCAAGCTGCCGCGCAAGAATACTTTAACCGGGTAACCGCGCAGCTTCCAGCCTTCATAAAGGTTATAGTCTGTGCGGTGATGCGCCCAGGCAAGACCGTAGTTTAACTCTTTTTCCGGGTTCCACAAGGCAATATCGGCATCGGATCCGACAGCAAGCGTGCCCTTTTTGGGGTAGAGCCCAAAGATTTTGGCAGGGTTGGTGGCGGTCAATTCCACGAAGCGGTTCGGGCTGATGCGCCCGGTGTTGACAGCATGGGTCCAGAAAACTGGCAGGCGGTCAGCGACCCCTGGAAGACCATTGGGGATGAGCGTGAAGTTCTCCTCTCCCAGTTCCTTGCCCGGGATGGCAATCTCCCTGCCTTCATAGAGGATCGGTTGCCTGCCGTTGTAGAAGAAGGGGCAGTGATCGGTGGCGAGCACCTGGATGGTGCCATTCTCGAGCCCTTGCCAGAGCCCTTGCTGGTCTGAAGCCTTGCGCATAGGCGGAGAACAGATCCATTTTGCGCCATCAGGACGCTTAAGGTCCTCTTCAGTGAAGAATAGATACTGTGGGCAGGTTTCTCCCATGGCGGGGATGCCGTGTTTGCGGGCATAAGCCAGCTGATCCACCTCGCCAGAAACGTTCATGTGGACGAGATAGAGAGGCGAATCTGCCTGGGCTGCCAGGGCTGCCGCGCGCAGGCTGGCTTCCACTTCACCCCAGGCTGGGCGGGTAAGGGCGTGATTGATGGGAGCAGTTTTGCCAGCCGCCAGGGCTTCCGCCACCAGGATGTCGATCACATCGCCATTTTCAGCATGCACCATCGTGAGAAGATTATTTTTTCCACCAATGCGCATTACTTTGAAAATATTGCCGTCATCCAAGCGAAGCCGGCCGTTGTAGGCAGTGAAAACCTTCATACTGGTGACACCCATCCGGGGCAGGTCAGGGAGTTCCTCTGCCACCTGCTCATCGAAATGGGAGATGTTCATATGAAAACTATAATCAATGCTGGTTTTAGGATCCGCCATGGCGCGATGCCTGGCAATATTATCTGCCAGACTGACAGGTTCCTGGGAAACAAAATCGATCATGGTGGTCGTGCCGCCAAAGGCAGCCGCTTTTCCGCCAGTGTAATGGTCATCCGTGGAGATTGTGTCAAACATCGGCAATTCAAGGTGCACATGAGGGTCCACGCCACCGGGAAGGACCAGCAGTCCGCTGGCATCGACAAGTGTCGCTTCCGGGTCTTCGATGTTTTGGTCAATCCGGCGGATAATCTCATCCTCCAGCAAGACATCTGCTTTGAGGGTCTTTTCCGCGGTTATCAGAGTTCCGTTTTTGATAAGCGTTTTCATTAAAGCCTCACTTTGCTGCCGTGGTGATGCCGCTTAATAGAGCCAGCAGTGCCGGGTCCAGGGGGATTTCTGGCAGGGGAGCAGCCTGATAGGAGTCGCCGCGTGAAGCACGTTCGCGCAGGGCTGCCCAGAGGACAGGACGCTCCTGGTCATGCACAGGTAGGTCGCTCAGTTCTTTGGCGTCCCTGACATGCCGCATGGTCGTGTAGAAAAAAGTCACCCTTTTCCAGCTGCCGGCAGGAATTGGTTTGGGCATCTCGATCAGGCCGCCCAACTGCAGCTTGAAATATTCTTCATTAGCCCGGGGATGGTCTGGTTGGTCGCGAAACAGTTGCTGGCGGGTGGTCAGCTCGTGCCCGACGATGGGAGCAAGCCATTTGATTTGCCAGCGTTCCGTGGCATCGAAGCTGCCAGTCTGATAGAGTGCCAGGTAATCGACAGCAATTACCTTTGGGGCGGATTTAAGCGGAATACGATACCAGCCCAGGAGGCGGGCAATCTCAAGATCCCTTTGGTTTGGGATGATTGCCACCAAAACAAGGCTGGTATCGTCAATAGCATCAAACGTGCTCAAATGGCTCCTTTAGAGCTCAACTTTCGCTTTGTGGTTGAACTCCTCGATCAGGGCATCGATTTCAGGCTGTTGAGCCTGAATCTCGAGCCAGTAGTCCGGGTTGTACCATTGGTCCATGATTTCTTCATAAGTGCGTCCCTGCTGCTCAACCCAGGTGTAATACTTCAGGTTGTGGATGCGCTTGCGGTCCCAATAGCCAAGTTCTTCAATATAATCTGTAGTTACGGCTTTCAGGTAGCGGGCTTCATCGGCAATGGCGTTTTCTTTACTATACTGTCCAAATTCTTCATGCATTTCGGTCAAACGGCTCTGATAGAGTTCCATCGAGTCGGTAAGAACGGTGAGAACAAGATCATTCTCATTCAGTTCGTTGAACTTGGCAAATTTGATAGCTGTCAACAGGTTGGAAATACTTGAGAAGCCAAGCAGATCAAGCTGGTTAACAAAGGCTTCTTCAAAGCCAGCGTCGATCAAATGTTGTTTACCTTC
>DIWN01000036.1:24709-74742 GCA_002423495.1 Anaerolineaceae bacterium UBA6105
CTGGCGATGATTTTCATGCCAGGGAATTTTTGCTTCAGGTAGTCGCCAGCGGCAATTGTGCCGGCGGAGCCGGTTGCCGACGCGAAGCCTGCCAAGCGATCTTTTTCTCCTAAGAGTTTGTGAGCCAACTCTTCCAGGGCGTCGCCAGAAATCAGATAATGCCAGAAATAATTGCCAAATTCATCGAACTGGTTGAAGATTACCAGGTCCTCACCACTGCGGCGGAGTTCCCAGCATTTGTCGAAGATTTCCTTGACGTTTGATTCGGTGCCAGGCGTGGCAATGACCTCACCAGCCACAGTACGCAGCCAGTCAAAGCGTTCCTTGCTCATGCCTTCAGGAAGAATAGCAATGGATTCACAAGCCAGCAAATGCGAATCATACGCGCCGCCCCGGCAATAGTTACCGGTTGAAGGCCAAACCGCCTTTTGAGTAGTGGGGTCAAATTGACCGGTGATGAGGCGGGGAACCAGGCAGCCAAACGCGGCACCAACTTTGTGGACGCCGGTGGGGAACCACTTTCCCACCAGGGCAACAATTCTTGCTTTGGTGCCAGTGAAGCTGGAAGGAAATTCGATGTAGTTGAGACCCCCAAACAATCCGCCAAATGGTGTGGGTTCATTGTGCCAGGTGATGCGGAAGAGATTCAGTGGGTGCAGGTCCCAAAGACCGACCTCTTTCAAGCGATCCTGAATATCGGCAGGCACCAGCGAGGGGTCACGCTGCTGGGCAAAAGTGGGAATGATAATTTTGCGTTCGCGTACACGCTGAAGGGTACGTTCGAGGCGGTCATTCATTATGGTCAAATCGATTTTTGTCATGTTTGGGTTCCTGTGGTTCTTTTTATTTTTTTTCTTTTTCCCGATCAAGCCGGGTGGGGTCGAGGGACTTATCGGGTCCTTCGGCAACAATGTAAAGTGGACGACCTTTGGCTTCGTCGTAGATGCGACCGATGTACTCACCGAGCACGCCCATGCCGATCAGCAGAAGGCCAGCCAGGAAGATCATGGTCAGCCAGCTTGCAAGTACGTAGGTGAGGTCGAAGCCGTTGAAAATTGCCAGGCCAAGATAGATAAGCAGCAGCAGCAGGCTGAGCGCTACCAGCACAACGCCGCCGGTGGTGAGCATTTGAAGCGGAAAGTTCGAGAATCCTGTCACTGCGTTCATGGCCAGGCGGATCATTTTCTTGAGTGGGTAGTGAGTCTCGCCGGCATGGCGCGCGGCGCGCTTGTATTCCACACCGATTTGCCTGAAGCCCACCCAGGCGCCCATTCCGCGCAGGATGCGGTTGCGCTCGCGCATCTGGTTGATGATTTCGAGTGCCTGGCGGTCTACCAGGCGGAAATCGCCGGTATTGAGCGGCATTTTCACGTCGGTTATCTTGTAGATCAGCTTGTAGAAAAGCGAGGCAGTGGTCAGTTTGAACCAGCTTTCCCCTTCGCGCTCAGTGCGTACCGCGTACACAACCTGGTAGCCTTCGCGCCATTTTTCGATCAATTCAAGGATCACTTCCGGGGGATCCTGCAGGTCAGAGTCAATGATGACGACAGCCTTGCCACGGCTGTAATCCATGCCGGCTGTCACGGCGATCTGGTGCCCAAAATTGCGGGCAAATATAACCGGACGCACGCGCTCATCCTGCTGGGAAAGTTTGCGGATACTCTCCGTGGAGCCGTCCGAGCTGCCGTCATCTACCAGGATCAACTCCCATTCCTCGCCAGTCTGGTTCATGACCTCGCTGACCCTGGCGTAAAGCAGGGGCAGGTTCTCGAGTTCGTTGTAAATCGGGGCAATAATGGTGAAAACTGGTTCAGACATGAAGCGCCTCTTTGAGTTGTTTTAGGGTTGGCTCAATGATGGGTGCGGGCTCTACGGCTCGCATAGCGGCATTGATATCCTTCAATCCGCTGCCTGTGCAGAGTACCAGGGCGGGCTCATCCGATTGATGCAAGCCCTGCCTGAGGGCTGCTTGCAGCCCGGCAAATGCTGCCGCGGCAGCAGGCTCCACGAAGAGCCCGGCTTTGCCAAGCCTTGGGATTGCCTGCAGTATCTCCTGGTCTGAAACGGTAAGGTAATAACCCCCGCTCTGATTGACACGCTTAAGCGCGCGTTCTCCATCGCGGGGTAAATCCACGCTGATGCTGTCTGCAACGGTTTTTGCTCTCAACGGAGTAATTTCATTGACGCCAGCTTTGAAGGCATTGTAAATGGCGGCTGAGCCTTCAGCCTGCACGCCTACCAGCCTGGGCAATCTTTCAATCCAACCCAACGCAAGCAGGTCCACAAAACCTTTTGCCACGCCGCTGAGGATGTTGCCATCACCAACGGGAATAAAAATCGTCAAATTTTGCGCGGATTTTCCGCGCTTGTGCAACACCTGCTCCCAGATTTCCAGTCCAGCGGTCTTTTTGCCTTCCACGGTGAATGGGTTGTAGCCTGTGTTGCGGTTGTACCAGCCGAATTCATGCGAGGCTTCGATGCTCAGGTCAAAAGCCTGATCATAGTTGCCATCCACCAGCACCACCCGGGCGCCAAATGTCAGCAATTGCGCCACCTTCGCGGGTGGAGCACTGCGCGGGGCAATAATTACCGCCTGTTTGCCTACGCTGGCAGCCATACAGGCCAAGGCGGCACCTGCGTTGCCCGTTGAGGCAGCGATAATGGTTTGAATGTCTGATTCGATCGCGCGGGCAACCACCAGCGCACTGGCGCGATCCTTGAAGGACGCGCTTGGGTTGCGGCTTTCGTCCTTGATCCACAGCTCCTGCATGCCAAGGCTTTTTCGCAGGGATTCGGGTTGATAGACTGGCGTCAAACCCACCTGGTGGAGGGGGGTATTGTTGAAACCGGGGTCGGGGGCGGCAAGCAAGGGCGCGTAACGCCAGATTGAGGCTTCACCGCTCTCGAGGATGGCGCTTTGGTTTATTTCATCCGGATTCTCTTCAAAGCTGAAGTGAGCATCCAGGTTGCCACCACAGGTCAGGCAATTATAGGTGACCTGGTCGGGCTCAAAACACTGCCCACATTCAGAACATTGAAAGTAGCTAAGCGGCATGATATTTCCCATTAAGTTGCGAAGAGATAAGGGGTGAGTCTTTGAATTTTTAGGCCCAACCCACCCGCTTGTCTCATGAATTTCAAATTATTGTTTATTTTACCTTATCCGCCTAAGGCAGGATCCAGGTGCCGGTTTTGCCCTCGAGCGCATCTTTGATGTGTTCAGGGTCGGTGATCAGGGCTTTTTTGCCGCCTTTGTCCATGAATTTCAGAATGGCTTCGATCTTTGGCAGCATGGAACCTTTGGCAAACTGTCCTTCAGCCAGGTACTTTCGGGCTTCAGCGACGGTCATGGTGTCCAGCCATTTTTGGTCAGGCTTGTTGAAGTTGATGGCCACTTTTTCCACCGCGGTGCTGATCAGGAAGAGGTCTGCATTGATCATGCTGGCAAGGATGGCGGAGCCAAAGTCCTTATCGATCACAGCTTCCACACCGGTGAGATCACCATTTTCAAGCTGCATGACGGGAATGCCGCCGCCGCCAACAGCCACGACCACAAATCCCTGCTCAATCAAGCTGCGGATGGCATCCGCTTCCACAATGGTTTGCGGAATAGGGGAGGGTACCACGCGCCGCCAGCCACGTCCGGCATCTTCCACCATGGTCCAGCCTTCATTGGCCATCTTTTCTTTGGCAGCTGTTTCATCCATGAAGGAACCAATTGGCTTGGTTGGGTTTTCAAAGGCAGGGTCCTTGCGGTCAACGATGGTTTGGGTGACGACTGTAACAGCTTGTTTCCTGATCCCGCGCAGGTGGAATTCGTTGTGGAGGGCTTGCTGGAACATGTAGCCAATCGCACCCTGGGTGTCGGCACCGCAGTAGTCCAGCGGGACTTCATGCAGCTCGTGGGATGCGAGTTCAGAGCGGCGCAGAATGAAACCAACCTGCGGACCATTGCCGTGCGTGATAACAACATCCCAACCTTCAGTGATCATATTGGCGATGTGTTTCATTGTTTCCGCCGCAGCCTGATACTGATCGGGGACGGTTTGATGGTTCTTGTCTTTGATTAACGCGTTGCCGCCTACTGCGACTACTGCCAAACCTTTACTTTGCATAGAAAGAGTCTCCTTTGGATCTCCGTATGGGTGAGTTCTTGTTTAAATCTGCAACAGGCGTTTTGCTGCCTGGTTGTGTTTCTCAACTTGCCTGTGAATGTCGAGCTTGGTCAACTGACCTTCACGCACAATCACCTCTCCGCCAACAACCGTCCAGTTTGCCTTGACGGGCTGGCAGAAAAGAACGGTGGCAAGGGGGTCGGCGATTGCGCCGGCATAGTCCAGCTCGCGCAAGTCCATGGCAAAGAAGTCCGCGCATTTGCCAACCTCAAGTGAGCCGATGTCTTTGCGTCCGAGCACGGAAGCGCCGCCGCGTGTGGCGATCGAGAGCGCCTGGCGGGCGGTCATGATCGGTGGGGCGTCAGGCGCGGAGCGGGATGCGCCCTTAATTCCGCTGTTGACACGCGCGAGGAGAAATGCCTGGTGGACTTCGTTGAGCATGTGGGAACCGTCGTTGCTGGCAGAGCCATCCACGCCGATCGAAAGTTTAACTCCGCGTGCCAGCATGTTCATGACCGGCGCGATGCCGGATGCAAGACGCATATTGGAGGAGGGGCAGTGCGCTACGCCGCAACCGTGGCGGGCATAAAGATCGATTTCGTCTTCATTTACCCAAATTGAGTGGGCAAACCAGACGTCATCGCCGATCCAATCGACTGACTGCATGTAGGCTACCGGTTTGTAACCGAATTTTGCCTGGCAGAAATCATCCTCATCCTCAGTTTCAGCAAGATGGGTATGGAGGTGGACGCCGTATTTGCGGGCCAGAACTGCAGACTCGCGCATCAGTTCGCCAGTGACGCTGAAGGGGGAGCAGGGCGCCAGCACAATTTGCAGCTTGGAACCGGGTTTGGGATCATGATAGCGCTGGATCAGACGTTCGCTGTCCTTGAGAATGTTTTCTTCCGTGTCCACGACGGAATCGGGCGGAAGCCCACCCTTGGATTGCCCCAGGCTCATTGAACCGCGGGCTGCATGCAAACGCATTCCCATTTCCGCTGCCGCAGCGATCTCGTCATCCAATTTGCTGCCATTGGGGAACAGGTAAAGATGATCTGACGAAGTCGTACAGCCGGAAAGCGCCAGCTCCGCCAGGGCAGTTTGGGTGCTGATGTAGATATCTTCCGGGTTCATGCGCGCCCAAATAGGGTAGAGCGTGGTCAGCCAGTTAAAGAGGTTGGCATCCTGGGCGGCAGGCAAGGCGCGTGTCAGCGTCTGATAGAAATGGTGATGGGTGTTGATGAGACCCGGCAAAACGACGTGATGGCTCAAGTCCAACACTTCGTCGGCCTCTTGCGGCAGATCAGCCTGGCTGCCGATTTGTTCGATAAAACCATCGCGGCAGAAGATCGCGGCATCTTTAAGTTCGCGGTCCTGCCCGTCCATGGTAACGATCAGGTCAGCGTTTTTGACGAGTAAGGTCGGCATGGGAACCTCCTGAGACTAGGGCTGGTCAGCCAATTCGGCTGCGCGCAGAGTATTTTGGAGCAGCATCGCAATGGTCATGGGTCCAACGCCGCCAGGCACAGGGGTGATCGCGCCGGCAACTTCCGACACTTCATCATACGCCACATCGCCCACGAGGCGGTAGCCGCGTTTGGCACTGGCATCTTCCTTACGATTAATGCCCACGTCGATCACAATTGCTCCAGGCTTCACCCATTCTTTTTTGACAAATTCGGGCTGACCGATGGCGGCTACCAGGATATCTGCTTCCCTGACCACAGAAGGCAGGTCGCGCGTGCGGGAATGGCAGATGGTGACAGTAGCATTGGCTTTGACCAGTAGTAAAGCTACTGGCATGCCAACGATGTTGGAGCGGCCAAGCACTACGGCGTTCGCGCCGCTGAGCTGCGCGCCAGCGCGCTCCAACAGCACGATGCAGCCGGCAGGCGTGCAGGGTATAAAGACAGGCTCGCGACCTTTTTGCGCCAGCCGTCCGATGTTGACCGGGTGGAAACCATCCACGTCCTTGTTGAGGTCGATGGCGGAGAGCACTTTTTCTTCGTCCAGATGACGGGGAAGGGGCAATTGCACAAGGATGCCATTAACTGCAGGATCTGCGTTGAGTGTTCGTACCAGTTCCTCAACTTCCTCCTGGGTGGCATCTTCGGGTAGATTATGACCAAAAGAGTTGATCCCCGCTTCGGCGCAAGCTTTTTGTTTGCTGCGCACATAAACCTGCGAGGCAGGGTTTTCACCTACCAGCACGGTAGCAAGACCTGGTGCTCGGAGCCCTCTTTTCAAGCGGTTATCAACTGCCGCTTTGACTTCGTCACGGATTTCCTGTCCAATCTTTTTTCCATCGATGATTTTCGCGCTCATTTCAGCCTCCGTGGGTCATTATACCCGAAAGGAAGGTATAATTTGCTCATGCCCACATCTCACACTCCGTTGATAATTGGTATTGCAGGTGGATCCGGCTCAGGAAAAACGACCCTGGCGAGCAGCATCCTTGACTCGATTGGTGCAGACAAAATTGCCTTCTTACCGCATGATGCCTATTATCGCAATCAGAGCAACAAAACTTTTAAAGAGCGATTGATGGTCAATTATGACCACCCTGATTCGCTTGAAACTGAGCTTTTGATCAAGCACATCAACACTCTCAGACACGGCGAGGCGGTGGACTTACCCGTTTATGACTTCAAACAACATACCCGCGCCGCAACTACCGTTCGTGTTCTTCCCAAGCCGATCATCCTGGTGGAGGGGATCCTCATTTTTGTTGAGCCCAAGCTGCGCAACCTGTGCTCGATGAAGCTTTTCGTAGATACAGATCAGGACATTTGCTTCATCCGCCGTCTGCTCAGGGATGTGACAGAACGCGGGCGCACGGTTGAATCCGTGATCGATCAATATCTGAGGACTGTCCGTCCGAGTTTTATCGAATTTGTGGAACCGACAAAGCGTTTTGCGGATGTAATCATTCCCGAAGGCGGCATGAACACGGTGGCTTCAGATATGGTGATCGCGCGCCTCAAAGCGCTGCTGCCAGAATGATTGTGGAAGAAAAGCCTAAGTTAACAAAACCTCAACTCTTTTTGCGCATTGCGCTGCTGGTGTTGGTTGTGGCGGGCACAGTTCTGCTGATTCTCAATCGCGACAGCATTCAACACCTGGAGGTCTACGGCTATCCGGGTATTTTCCTGGTTTCTTTGCTTTCAAACGCCACGATTTTGGTTCCACTGCCTGGAGTAATGCTCACATCAGCGATGGCTATGGTCTTTAACCCCTTTTGGGTGGCAATTGCTTCCGGAGCAGGGGCAGCATTGGGCGAACTTTCGGGATACCTGGTGGGCTTCAGCGGGCAGCCGATGCTTGAAAAATCTGAGAAGGTCAAAAAATTGACAGCCTGGATGCAGAACAACCAATCCTGGACAATCTTTTTGCTGGCTTTGGTTCCAAATCCCTTGTTTGACATGGCAGGCTTCATGGCAGGAGCATCCCGCATGCCTGTCTGGAAGTTTCTGTTCTTTTGCCTGTTGGGAAAGATTGCCAAAATGCTGGCATTTGCCTACCTCGGGGCTGGCATCTTCAGTGTTTTTAAATGAATCCCTCAAAAAATCCAACGTGTAATACTTTTAACCATAAAGTAAGAATGCCTGTGTATAATTAAGATATGAATAATTGGATTGAATTAGCAAACCGCCACTTCGGCATCATCCTGAATGACCTTCAGCGTGAACAGTTTCAAGTTTTGCAAGATGAGTTGCTCGAGTGGAATAAAAGAGTCAACCTGACAGCCATTCGTGATGTTCAGGGCATTCAGAAGAAACATTTCTTTGATTCCCTGACCTGTTTCATGGGCTTTGAGGACTGGCCTGAAAGCCTGATCGATATTGGCAGTGGAGCGGGATTTCCGGGATTGCCGGTAAAATTTATTATTCCCGACCTGCACTTGACCCTGGTGGAATCTGTCGACAAAAAAGCCAACTTTTCCCGTCACCTTGTTGAAAAATTGGGATTAACTGATGTCACTGTCCTTTCAAAACGCGCTGAAGAAGTTGGACGCATGCCTGAGCACCGTGAAGCATACGATGTCGCAATTGCGCGTGCGGTTGCACCAGCCCCTACTTTGGCGGAATATCTTTTGCCTTTAGTCAAGGTCGGTGGCCAAGCTATGATGCAAAAAGGGACCCGTGGTCCGATGGAAATTTTGGAAGCCGGAAAAGTCATTGATCTTTGTGGCGGAGAGATTTCCGACCTGCGGCGCTTGAGTTTCGACGGCATTGAAGGGGAAGGCAACCTGGTACTTATTGACAAACTCCGTCATACCCCCAGGGAATTCCCGCGTGCAGTTGGTATTCCTGCCAAAAAACCGATCCTAACTTCTGAAGACGAAAAGTACCGCAAGTTATTTGATGAACTTCTAAATAGCTAGATTTACCACATTATGAAAACACAACTAACCTTCTTTTGTGAATTGCAGGCTGCGGAGTTGAAGAAACTCTTTGAAGACCGCTTTGTTTTTGATGACCTGAAGACTCTCAATGCCGGTATCTCGCTGGGCATACTGGACTTTTCTCCTGAGCGTGCAAGCGTGGTGCAAAAACTCAACCGCATGGGCATTCCGCTAACTGCCTGGCTGCTGCTGCCAGAGGAGCAGGGTTACTGGTTTAACCTTGGCAATCATGCTGAGGCAACCGCGCGCTACCAGGCATTCAAGACCTGGAGCGAGGAAAATGAGTTGGAGTGGGCTGCAGTCGGGCTGGACATCGAGTCGGATATCAATGAAATGAAAAATTTCATCGATGAGCGCGGAGCTGTGATCCAAAAAGCGCTAAAACGCCTGAGGGATACCAAGGGTTACCACACTGCGAAAAAAGCTTACGAAGCACTGGTCGCGCAGATCCATGCGGATGGATATTTGGTTGAGGGCTATCACTTTCCCTTGATCGTGGATGACCGTGAGGCTGGGTCAAGCGTTTTGCAGCAGGTGGCGCGTCTGGTGGAGATCCCGGTCGACAGAGAAGTATTGATGTTGTACTCAAGCTTTTTCAGACCGCATGGACACTCCATTTTGTGGAGCTATGCCCAGGAAGCCCAGGCAATCGGGATTGGCAATACCGGCGGTGGCGTTCAGGCAGGCACGCTTGAGAACGTGCCTTATTTGAGTTGGGATGAGTTTGCGACCGATTTGCGCCTGGCACGCCGCAGCGGCAAGCCGATTTATGTTTTCAGCCTTGAGGGCTGCGTGAGGCAGGGATTTTTGCCGCGCCTTGTCACGTTTGACTGGCAGGCTGAGGTCGAATTACCCAGAACAGCGCTTGTGTCTGCTGGCAGGGGTGGCTTGAAAGGATTGTTGTGGGCGATTGAGCGTCCTGTGGTGCTTTTGGCGGGTTTGGCCGGCGTGATTGGCACCGTGCTGATGATCAAATCTCACGGGGAATCGAAAAAGAACAGCAAATAGTATTCAAAATAAGTTAAATCAATTGAATTTGCTTATTAAGCTTGCCCATTCGGCTATGCTGAGGGTTTCAGCCCGGCGGGAAGGCTCAATGTGCGCCTCCAGTAGTCTGGATTCGGTTTCACTGGCAGGCAGGTTTAAACCAGCCGAAAGCGAGTTCCTTAAGGTTTTGCGTTTTTGTCCAAAACCCGCGTGCGTCAGCTTGAAAAACTGATCCAGCTGCGATGGGGGGATAAGCGGTTCGGGATGCAAGCGAATGCGCAGCACTGCCGAGTCCACATCCGGCGCGGGGAAGAAACTACCCGCGGGGATGGTGCCGGCAATCTCAGGCTCACCGAACACAAATACCGAAAGCGAAAGCAGGCTCATTTTGCCGTCGCGCGCCAGGATGCGCTGAGCGACCTCTTTTTGGATCGTCAGGATCACGCGTGAAGGTTTGAGAGCAGCTTCAAGCAAGTGGCGGATGATGGCGGAGGTGATGTAGTAGGGGATATTCGCCACGACGACGTAATTTTCACTGCTCACGAGATCAGCAGGGTCAAGCTCCAGAATATCTCCAGGGAGGATTTTTACATTCGAAAAAGGTTTCATGGCTTCCGCAAGCGGCTCAAGCATGCGGTTGTCGATTTCAACCGCAGTTACACGCGCGCAGGTCTGCGCCAAAAGATAAGTCAGGCTGCCCAAGCCCGCGCCGATCTCGAGCACTTCTTCGCTGCCGGAAAGTTCCGCAGCGTTTATCACCTTCATCAAACCGGCTGGCTCCACCAGGAAATTCTGCCCGAGAGATTTCTTGGGGTAGATGTGGTAGCGTTTCAGCATGGGCTGAATGTTCAGAAAATCAAGGCTCATGGCAGGACCACCTGCACATAATCCGGAACGGGCGTAAGGAAGTAAATCACGGTCCAGTCGTGCCAGGAGACCCAGTTTTCGTCATCGTATCCAAGGTCAATCCAATATCTTCCCGGAATACCGTAGCCCGAATCCGCGATAATTCCATGTCCATAGCCGGGCACATACACTGGCTGCATTTCAAGCCCGTTATACCAGGAAGCGGCGACCGCCACAATTCCCGTGGTCAGGGGCAAGCCGGAGCGCGTTATGGCGCCATTGTCAAATTCGGCAGGATAGTAGGAGGTGGCATAAACACTTAACTTGCGCCAGTATTCGATTGTCTGCCCGTCTACCACTTCGGTCCTCACAACCACCTTTGTGCCCGTGCCCAAAACCGCATCCGCAGGATCGGATGCTTTCCAGGGACCTTCATCCAAGCTATGGACGATGATGCCATTTTCAAGGCGATTGCGTTGGCGTGTAATGACCAATCCAAGCTGCCCTGGCGTGATCACGGAGCTTGTGTCCAGCTCGGCTTCGGGGTCAAATTGATAGGTGTAATTGAAGGCAGTTTCATCCTTGATCAGCGAGATGCTTTCTGTAGTCCGGATGAGGCTGATTTGACCGTTTGGCGGCAGAGGCTGGTCCTCAGGCGGGATGGAACGGTCGAGGTTTTGGGGCGCAAGACCCAGTTCTACCAGAGCTTCGCCTACAGTGGGCGCGGCAGACATGCCGCTGATGGTCTGATCTCCGACGGTGACAGCAAGGCTTTTTGCCTGGGCTAAAGTGAATATGTTTTGGGCTTTAAGTTGGGTTTCTGGCGGAGCAGAAAGGCGGTCCTCAGGCTGCAGTTGAATACCTGCTTCGAGGAGCGCTTCAGCAAGGGTATTTTTTTGCGTGAAAAGAGTGCGAAACTGGCCGTCAATTTCCAACGTAATTTGCTTCGCAGGCAAGAATTGAAGCCTGACTTCCCCGCCGCTTGGTAATGGTTGGTTTGGGTCAATAACACGACCATCTTGCATCAGCAAATCCCTGGGAAAAAGCGCAATCCCGGCTGCCTGCAGCAGGTTGGCCGGCAAAAGTTCAGAACTTTGAATCTGCAGGCTTTGACCACCATTCTCAATTTCCACCAGGCGGGCACGTTGAAGGCTCAGACGGTCTGGCAGGCTAAGCGTAAAACCCTCGGGATCAATAGAGGTTCGGTCGCCTGGTTGGAGTTTGTAATTGAGCTGGCGGAGTAGTCCCCGCAGGCTGAAGGCTATGGTTCGCACGTGCAAAGTCTGCCCATCGACGGTCAATTGGTAGGGGTGCCAGAGGTGGAAAAAGAGCAAGGCGAGCCCAATCAGCACGAGTGCCAAACTCAACCAAATCGTTACTTTTCGCTGCTTAATCATCAGAACTTAAATGTATCATATGCCTGAAAAACGTCCAGCCGGCGTAAATCTACTCCGACCTCAGTCCCTGCTGCAGAATCTTTTGCAAAACACTTAGCAGTCTTGCGCGCCATTGATCACCGCTCAGGTCGGTGATATTGACCCAATAGCCATTCTTTCCCGCCCGCACATAGGGGGCAATTTCCGGTAGTTGGCGGTCTTTGATGCCGTTGGGCAGGGCAGGGTAAGAAAGCAGGATCTGGTTGTTGTTGACGCTGATTGATTCGATCCCCGCGGCTTCTCCGCGCAATTTGACCTTCATTTGGAACAAGAGGTCCGACACGCCTTGTGGGATGGGACCAAAGCGGTCGGCGAATTCAATTTCGGTTTGAGCAATTTCAGTTTCACTGCGCAAAGATGCAATGCGGCGGTAGAGCTTGAGCCGCAGTTCCTGGTCGGGGATGTAAGTAGCTGGGATCTCATTTGAGAGGGGAAGTTCGACGTTAATGTTGAGGCTGGGGGCTTCGACCCCGGTTTCGACTGGCAGTCCAGAATCACTGCGCATAGCCTTGACAGCTTGACTGAGCAACTTGGTGTAGAGGTGGAAACCTACAGCCGCGATGTAACCCGATTGGCGTGTGCCCAGTAAATCTCCCGCTCCGCGCATTTCCAGGTCGCGCATGGCGATGGCATAACCCGCGCCAAGCTCGGAGTTATCTGCCAGGATTTCCAGGCGTTCTTCGCCTTCGGGGGTGGGGGAGCGCCGTTTATCGCGGAAGAGATACGCAAAAGCCCGCTGCGCGCCGCGCCCAACCCGACCGCGAAGTTGATAGAGCTGCGCGAGCCCAAAGGTGTCAGCCCGGTCGACGATCAGGGTGTTGGCGTTGGGAATGTCGAGCCCGGATTCGATGATCGAGGTGCACAGGAGCACGTCAATTTGCCCGGCGGTGAACTGCTGCATCACCTCAGCCAGCTGCTCTTCCGGCAGCCTGCCATGCCCGATGCCGATGCGGGCTTCAGGTATGAGGGTGGAAAGGTGATTGTAGACAGCGGGAATGGACTGGATACGGTTATGGACAAAAAACACCTGTCCGCCTCGATCCAATTCGCGTATTATGGCTTCGCGCACCAGTTTCTGATCGTAGGGTCCAACATGCGTGATGATTGGCAGACGTTCCTCGGGGGGTGAGTTGATGTTGGAGATATCCCGAACGCCGCTCAGCGCCATGTAAAGCGTGCGTGGAATCGGGGTGGCAGTGAGGGTGAGCACGTCAACTTCAGCGCGTAATTTCTTCAGATGCTCTTTGTGAGTCACTCCAAATCGCTGCTCTTCATCAATGATGACCAGCCCAAGGTCTTTGAACTTCACATCAGCTGAAAGAAGACGGTGCGTGCCAATCAGGATGTCCACTTGTTTGTCAGCCGTCAGGCGGATGATCTCGTCCTGGGCTTTGTTTGAACGGAAGCGCGAAAGCATCTCGACAGTAACCGGGAAAACGGAAAGGCGTTGGCGGAAGGTCTCATAGTGCTGCTGTGCCAAAACGGTCGTGGGTACCAAAACTGCCACTTGTTTGCCGTTTGTGACCGCTTTGAAAGCAGCTCGCAAGGCGACTTCGGTCTTGCCGTAGCCTACATCGCCGCAGAGCAGCCTGTCCATCGGGCGTTTTGATTCCATGTCGGCTTTGACTTTTTCGATGGCAAGCAGCTGATCCGGTGTTTCGATGTATGGAAAGGAGGCTTCGAGTTCTTTTTGCCAGTCGTTGTCCGGTTCAAAGGCAAAACCTTCAGCGGTCTGGCGTTTGGCATAGAGTTCCAGCAGGTCCTGCGCCACTTCCACCACAGCGTGGCGGACGCGGCTCTTGGTAAGGTCCCATTCAGCTCCACCCAGACGGCTCAGAGAGTGAGGTCCGCTTTCAGGTCCGATATAGCGGGTCACTCGATCAGCTTGGTGGATGGGGACGTAGAGCACGTCGTTGTCCTTATAGCCGATGGAAAGATATTCCCGTTGGACACCTTCGATCTTTGGAGAATGCAGCCCAATGAACTGACCGATGCCGTGGTCCACATGCACAACCCAGTCTCCCGGTTTCAGGTCCGCGTAGATGGTCTCCGGGGCTTCGGTGTTGAGCATCGGTCGCCGGCGGGGCTGCGGGCGGCTCCAACCGAAAATCTCGCTGTCAGAAAGCAGATGCTGCTGCTTCTCGCCTTGCTTCAGCACCCAACCGCCGGAGATGGAGCCCTCGATGAAAACCTGCTCAGCTTCTTCTTTGCTGACCTCCGGATGTGTTTCTGTCCAGAGCTGCTTGAGCCGGGCTGCCTGGCGTGAAACAACCGTCCAGGGCAAATTTTCGCTGCTGAGGGTCTCGATGTGGTACTGATATTCCTTGAGCCGACCAGCAAAACGCGGACCTGATCCGAAGCTGGCTGAAAGTGACGATCCACCCTCAGCGTTGGTGTGACCCAGCTCAAGCATTTGATGCTGGCTGAGGCTATCGGTCAATTCAGACCAGGTCAGGTAAGGAATTGGGGCGTTCTGATCAAGCGATTGATTGGCAATTTGGGTTGCTCTGCGTTCACTTGACTCTTCTTCGATGTCATTAGCAGCGGCTTCAATGAATTCCTGTCCATCAAGCAGCACAAGGGCTTCTTTGGGCAGGAAGTCGACCAGGCTGGAGGGAAAACGGTAAAGATCAGCGATTTCCAGTTCAGTGGGTTGGAAAGGAAGTTCTCCGTCTTCTGTTGCGTTCAGCGCGAGGGCTTCAGAGGCCGGGAAGAGGACTGCCTGATCAATTTTTTCGGTGGTGCGTTGGGTGGCAGGGTCAAAAAGGCGCAGGGTATCAATTTCCTGACCGAAGAATTCGATCCGAACCGGCCAGGGGCTGGAATGCGACCAGGCATCGAGAATGCCGCCACGGCGGGAAAACTGACCAGGACGCACGACAATGTTGCTGTATTCATAACCCAGCATCACCAGGCTAGCACTGGTTTCAACCAGGTCGCGCTGATCCGCCAGCTTTATGCGCAAGGTTTTGCGCAGGAAATCGCGGCGGGGGATTGTGCGGGTCATGGCTGCTCGAATGGGGGCTATCACGACCGAGGGGCTCGGGGGGGCGACACTGCCCGGCAGCCAGTAGCTGCCAAACTCTGTCAGCACGCGCAAACGGTCGTGGCGGGTGCCTTCGGACCAGGGCAAATTTTCGTAAAAAGAAGGGTTAGGTTCAGCAAAGTAAAGGTTGGTGCCTTCCGGCAACCAAAAACCAAGTTCGTCAAAGAGCGAGAGGGCGCGATCCGCCCGGTTTGTCAGCAGAAGGATGGGTTTGTTGAGATCGTGATGCAGGGCAGCCAGCAACGCCAAACGAACTGCACGCGGCAGTCCAAGACCGCGCAGGTTGCCGCCAATGAAATCGCCTTCCTGGATCCGGTTGAGCAGATCCTGATAGGCTGTCAGGCTGGCAAGCGGCGCGAGGAGAGGATGTTCAGCTGACTTCCCCATTGTATTTGTTCATGGTCTGTGTAAGACCTTCGTTGATGAAGTTTTGGCTGGCTTCAACTGCGGTGCGCAGGATGATTGCCAAAAGGTCATTTTCAGAAGGCAGAAAATTTTTGAGCACATAATCCACTGGGTCCATCTGCCCAGGCGGGCGGCCGATCCCCAGGCGCATACGCGGGAAATCCTGCGTTCCAAGTTGGGTGATGATGGAGGCCATACCTCGCTGCCCGGAGGTGCCGCCGTTGGGGCGCAAGCGCAACGTACCGAGAGGCAGATCAAGATCGTCGTGGATGACGAGCAGATTGGAGAACGGCACTTTAAAATAGCGCAGCAAGGGAGCCACAGCCCGACCAGACTCGTTCATGAAGGTCATGGGTTTCACGAGCACAACTTTGCTGTCGTTAAATTTGCCTTCGCCAATCATGGCTTTAAACTTGAGGCGTTTCACCTGGACATTGAGTTCGTCTGCAAGTTCATCGAGGGCAAGAAAGCCAAAGTTGTGCCGGGTATGGCGATAGGCTGGACCCGGGTTTCCCAGTCCGACGATCATTACAGGTAAATCTTTGTTAAATTCTTCCATGTTCTCTCTGCTTTCGCAATCTTTTATTTTAACACGGAATATGACCTGCCGCTCAGGTTTCGGATAGTAAAGCTGGTCATCCCCACAATTCAGCCTGCTTGTTGAATATATTTGCCAAACTAAGGAAGAAGCCGGACTGAAGAACGCAATCCGGCCTTTGAGTGTTTGATGGAGTTTGAATTTAGATGAACAATGTCGGCAGGATGCTAACAGTGTCCTTAAAAATTGCAAAAATGCCGCCGCCGAGAATGATGATCGGGCAGGCAATGCAGATACAAAGCACGAGTAGAACAAGCAAGACAATTGCCCAGACCGGGAATTTTTCTTTCTTCTCAGGCTGCGCGGGTGGTGTGGCTACGTAATCGACCACTTTCGCGGTTTCTACGGCCGGTTCTTCAACTCCGGGGGTGTAGAGATTATCGTTCCAGCGACCGGGATCGTCGGCAGCTTCGTTCACAACTGCGCCCCAGCGATCGGCTTCTGGTTGAGGTGGAACAGGGGTTTGAGGAACCTCAGGCTCGCTCCATGTCTCGGCAGAAGCCTCCTGAAATTCATCTTTGACCTCACTCCAGGCCCCCTCCACGGATTCAGCTGCTTCCGCAGCCTGCTCCTGAGCGGCTTTCTGGACTTCTTCCACTGGTTTCCATGCGTTTTCAGCAGCGTCATTCAGATCGCGTTCGAACTCCTGGGCTGCGTTTTCGAGGTTATCGTCCATTTTTTATCCTTTCACAACAGGTCCATTCAGAATTTCTTGGATAAATTATACAACATACAAAGCCAGTGGTGAGGAAATGTTTATAGATTGATCCTAGGGGTCAACTATGCTCTGACACTGTCTGATTTAATGTCAATTTTTTCAACATAATTGAACAAAACTCGATGCTATAATTTGAAGAGCAAGGGAAAGTGAGTCGGATTGCAATGGCGCGGAGTACATCAACAAGTAAAACGAAAAAAACATCTGGCAGCAAAAAGAAAACTGGCAACACAACCAGAACGCCAAGCCGTACCAGAAAAACCACATCAGGAACAACGCGTTCCCGCACCACTGGAACCTCTAAAACTACAACTCCACGCAAGAAAACCACCACTCCAGCACCAATACCAGAACCTTTTTCAACTGAACGCAAAGTAGATATCGCCGGAATTATTTTAATAGTTGTAGGATTGCTTACCCTCCTGAACCTTATGACATCACTTTCTGGTGATCTTACAAAGGTATGGGCGGGCTTTTTACACCACTGGATCGGATGGGGCGCTTATGCCCTTCCGCTTGTTTTGCTTTTGATAGGAGCCTGGTTTTTGCTTTCAAAGATGGACCGCTTTCCGGGGGTTTCATCCGAGCGAATTATTGGAATCATCCTGATCTTTTTCAATCTAATAACCTTGTTTCAATTGCTGGATGCAAGTTTTGGCAGCTTATCCACCCCTCCCGGTGGAGGCATCCTTGGTGGAGCCATCTATCGTGGTTTGGAGTCCGGACTGGGAAAAGCGGGCACGGTGATTGTTTTGATTGCCTGGCTGCTTGTGGCATTGGTGCTCCTGATCGACCTCTCCATGCCAAACCTCGTAAGCTGGCTGGCTGAAAAATTCAAGCATAGTCACTCAAGGTTTGCCAATTTCCTGCGAAAAAAGGTCGAAGAATACCGCCTTAAGGCAGAAAAAAGTCAGGGCATGGCTGAAACAGAACAACAGGAAAAAGGCAGCATTCAGACCAGCCCGGTTGAGGCCGGCGTCAGCCCATCTGCCTCTATTAAAACAGAAATTGAATCACCCACACCTGAAAAATCCTGGATATTGCCTGAACCTGAAGAGATTCTTAATCCAGTCCAGAAGGCACCAGTCGACGAAGAGTCCGATGAGGATAAGGCCCGCGTGATCGAAGAAACCCTGCGATCCTTCAACGCCCCCGGCAAGGTGGTTGAAATTAGGCGGGGTCCCACAATCACGATGTTTGGCGTGGAACCAGAGTACAACGAGAACCGCACCGGAAGAACGCGTGTGAGGGTGAGTAATATCACGCGCCTGAGTGATGACCTCGCCATGGCGCTCAAGGCCTCGCGAATTCGCATCCAGGCCCCAGTTCCGGGTAAAGGCTATGTTGGCATTGAGGTTCCGAATCTGAAAACCAGCATGGTGTCCATGCTGGAGCTCGTAACGAGCCTGCCCTTCCAGAAACACAAATCGCCCCTCAAATTCGCCCTGGGCAAGGACGTAACCGGCGCCCCCGCAACCGCAGACCTGACCGCGATGCCGCACCTCTTGATTGCCGGCACGACAGGTTCAGGTAAATCAGTCTGCGTAAACGCTATCCTGACCGGCTACTTACTCCACCTCAATCCGGACCAACTGCGGTTGATGCTGGTGGACCCCAAAAGAGTGGAATTTTCTGTCTATAACGGCATCCCTCACCTGCTGACAGATGTGATCATGGACCCAGAAAAAGTTGTTGGCGCTTTGCAGTGGATGCTGCGCGAAATGGACCTGCGATACCGCATTTTTGAGAATTTCGGAGTCAGGAACATCGAAGAATACAACAAAAAAACCAGCATCGAAGGCGGCAAAACGCTGCCGTATATAGTTGTGGTGATTGACGAACTGGCAGATATGATGCTGCTTGCACCAGATGAAACAGAACGCGCTCTGACCAGGCTAGCCCAACTGGCGCGCGCCACAGGCATCCACCTCATCATCGCCACGCAGCGCCCTTCAGCGGACGTGATTACCGGTTTGATCAAAGCCAATTTCCCAGCACGCATCGCCTTTGCTGTAGCTTCCAACATGGACAGCCGCGTCATCCTGGATCAGCCTGGTGCGGAACGACTGCTTGGTCGCGGTGATATGCTCTTCCAGGCACCCGATGCCCCTGCCCCGGTAAGACTGCAGGGAGCCTACGTTTCAGAAGACGAAGTTGCCCGCCTGGCGCGCTTCTGGCAGGCTCAATCCACCACCAACGGCGCCCCGGAACGTCCGGATAAAGCGCTCTACACCAGCATAAATAACCTTCCCATGAGCCAGGAACCCCTTTGGAAAGAACTCCAAAAGGATCCGGATGAAGATCCATTGGCGGAGGAAGCCCTTCGAGTTATCCGCAAGGAAGGACGCGCCTCTGTTTCCATGCTGCAGCGGAAATTACGCATTGGTTACACACGCGCGTCACGCATGGTTGAAAAATTTGAAGAAAAAGGTATTATTAGTGAAGCCCATCCTCAAACAGGCACGCGAGAGGTTATTGATTGGGGCGATTACCCCCCACTCAAGGAAGATTAAGCCATAATTATTAATTATTGTCGCTAAATCTGAGGTTCTCCCGACCCTTTTTAATATTGCGGGTTGCGGGAATCTGATTCTGGGTCTATAATCAGTGCCAAATCTTAATTCGGAGTTCATTAAATGTCAGACAACGACGCCATTAGTATGCAGGAGCAAAACCAGGAGAGCAATCAGGAACCAGAAAAAGAACAAACCATGGAAAGTTTGATGGGAGAATATCTCGATTCCGAGGACTTCTCTTTCCAAATGCCAATTTCGGGCGAAATCCGTGACGGTATCATCGCCAGCATTTCAGGATCGCAGATCCTGGTGAGTGTTGGAGCCAAGTCCGAGGGGCTGATCGTCGGAAAAGAATTCGACGCTATCCCTCAAGAAATACTTGAAACTTTTGAGGTTGGTAAAGCCATCCCCGTTTATGTGGTCAACCCACATGATCAGGAAGGAAATCTTGTTCTTTCATTCGTTCGTGCAGTTGAAGAGCAAAGTTGGATCGATGCCGAAGCCGCACTAGCTTCTGGAGAAAGTTTTGAATCGACTGTTGTTGGTTACAACAAGGGCGGCCTGCTGGTCCCGTTGTCTACAATCCGCGGTTTCATCCCCGCTTCCCAACTCAGTCTCAGCCGCAGGTTAACCCTGACCGGCGATACCCCCGAAGCCAAATACAAAGACTTTGTCGGTGAAGCTGTCAGTGTGTGTGTCATCGAAGTTGACCGTGAACGCCATCGCCTGATCCTTAGCGAGCGTGCCGCCAGCAGCGAAACCCGGGACCAGATCCGCGATAAGGTTATGGAAGATCTGACTGAAGGCGAAGTCCGCAAAGGCCGCGTTACCAGCCTTGCAGATTTCGGTGCTTTCGTCAACATTGGCGGCGCTGATGGACTAGTTCACATGTCCGAGATTTCCTGGGACCGTGTGGTCAACCCCAATGAAGTGCTTAAGGTTGGCGAAGAAGTCAAGGTAAAAATTATCAGCATCGACCGTGACCGCCGCCGGATTGGGCTTTCCATTCGCCAGCTCCAGGGAGATCCCTGGTCAGACCAGGTCAAGAACCTCAAAACCGGTCAATTGGTTGAAGGCGAAATTACCCGCCTCACAAGCTTCGGCGCATTCGCCCGTCTCAACGTAACTGGTGATCTGGAAGGCTTGATCCACATTTCTGAGCTTAGTGATCGCCGCGTGGACCACCCGAAGGAAGTTATTAAAGTTGGTGACGTCGTCACACTGCGTATTCTGAAAATCGAGGATGAAGATCATCGCATCGGTTTGAGCATGCGCCGCGTGGATTCTCCCGCTTATGCCGACTCTGACTGGAAATCTTTGGCGGCTGATTTTGACCTGACCCCC
Source organism: Anaerolineaceae bacterium UBA6105 (assembly GCA_002423495.1). Classification (GTDB taxonomy): domain Bacteria; phylum Chloroflexota; class Anaerolineae; order Anaerolineales; family Anaerolineaceae; genus Mesolinea. The sequence continues at coordinate 45,126 of DIWN01000036.1, forward strand.
AGTTCCGAAGGCGAAACGCTTGCGACCATTCTTGGTGAAGCAACCCCTGAACCCGTTGAAGAAGTTGCGGAAGCAGCTGAAGAAACGGTTGAAGAAGCCAAGGAAGTTGTAGAAGACGTCGTCGCCGAAGCTCCCGAAATTGTCGAAGAGACCGTTGAGGAAGTCACAGAAGTTGTGGAAGAAGTCGTTGCGGAAGCTCCCGAAGCCGTTGAAGACACCGTTGAGGAAGTCAAAGAAGCTGTGGAAGAAGTCGTTGCCGAAGCTCCCGAAGTTGTCGAAGAGACCGTTAAGGAAGTCCAGGAGACTATCGAAGAAACCGTAGAAGCGGTTGAACCCGAAGCCGACGAAGAAGTCAAAGAAGACTAATTTTTCAATAAGGAGAAGCGCCGGCCCAAAAACCGGCGTTTTTTTGATAATAATGCGATTTATCCTTGATGCACACCAGGACCTTGCCTATAACATGACCGTTCTCGGTCGTGATTACAGCCTGCCTAATGCTCAGATCCGCTTGCGCGAACGCCAAAACGGAAACGACGCCTACGGCGGCGGATCCCTGCTTGGCCTGCCTGAATACAACGCGGCCCAGGTAGGGCTGGTTTTTGGCACGCTTTTTTCAGTGCCTGAGCGCCGCGCCAACCGGAAATTTGAAGGCGAAGAGTACTACAGCACACCGGCTGCAGCCCATCGCATCTACTGGGATCAACTGGACTTTTACCATAAACTGGCAGAGACCCAACCTGACGCCTTTCGCATTGTGCTTACCAAGCAGGATCTCAAAAACCACCTAAACCTTTGGCAATCCCAAACAGATAGTTTGAAGCCACTCGGTATTGTTCCCCTGATGGAAGGCGCGGAAGGTATCGTTGATTTGGATGAACTCCCGGCCTGGTGGGAACGCGGTCTACGCATCATCGGCTTAGCCTGGGCTGGCAATCGCTTTTGCGGCGGAACCAGGGAACCAGGCGGACTGACCGCTGAAGGCAAAGACCTCATCCGTGCGATGGCAGAGGTTGGATTTGTGCTTGATCTTTCCCACATGGATGAGCCGGCAGCACTTGAATGCCTTGATATTTACCCCGGGCAGATCATTGCGAGCCACGCCAACGCCTCCAGGCTGGTGAAGGGCTACAACTCAAACAGGCTCCTGAGCGACGAAGTGATCACCAGGCTGATCGCGCGCGACGGGCTGATAGGTGTCTTGCCCATCAATGTCTTTCTCAATGCTGAATGGAAACAAGATGGCGGCAAACCAGCCATATCGCTTCGTTTGGTAGCAGAACAGATCGACTACATCTGCCAAATCGCAGGTGATGTAAGTCACGTCGGACTTGGCACCGATTTCGATGGCGGGCTAGGGGTTGAACAAGCCCCTGCAGAGATCGACACCATCGCTGATCTGCCACTGCTATTCCCCTTCCTTGAAGAATTGGGGTATGATTCTGAAGAGATTGACAGGATCGCGTCGGGAAACTTCCTTGACATGATCGAAACCACGCTGCCTGCTTAAGGCAAAGGATCCTCTTTGAGCCAACCAGATGTTCTGTTAGACCCCAATAACCCCAAAAAGATTGTCAAAGCCGGGACCTTCCCGAAGTTCCAGGTTCGGGCAGGGTTAACTGGTCTTATGTTTGGTTTTTTGATCCTGCTGACCGGATTGCGACCAGACCTTTTTGGGCTGGATCGAGGGCGCTACATCGGCTTTGTACAGATCGTCGTCATCCTGATTGGGGTCGGACTGATGACCCTTTCCGCCACCGGCTTGCTCATCGCCTTTTGGAATGGCGGTCCCAAGTCGCTCAGAGCTGATTTCGGCACGCGCATCATTGCCACCGGTTATGTGATCTGTGCCTTTACCGCGCTTGCGGATGCCTTTGGCTTTGGCACCAACCCGCTCCCCTACATCTTGCTCGGAACGCTGCAGTCGCGCGGTGTGATGATCGGCATTCTCGTTATCTGCTTCGGGCTGTTTTTACTTCTCAGACCAAAGAAATACCTCTCAAAAGAACAAAACGTGCGAAGACACCGCCGATCCTGATTCCTATGTCCATTAATCTAAATCACAATCTTCATCAGGCACAGCTCAAAAACGGACTGCGGGTGATGCTCAAGGAAATTCACACCGCTCCGGTGACCAGTACCTGGATTTGGTATGGAATTGGGTCCAGGAATGAACTCCCGGGCAAAACCGGGCTGAGCCACTGGGTGGAACACATGCAGTTCAAGGGCACCCGAAAGTTCACGAGTGAAGATATCGACAACCTGGTTTCGCGGGTGGGCGGTTATTCGAACGCCTTTACGAGCCCGGATTGGACAACCTATTTCGAAACGATGCCTTCAGCCCATCTGCACGCCACCCTCGAGCTTGAAGCGGACCGCATGGTGAACAGCCTCTTCGATCCTGTGGAAGTGGAAACCGAACGTACCGTGATTATCTCTGAGCGCGAGGGCTCCGAAAACTATCCGGAGTTTCGGCTGGACGAAGCCGTGCAATTGCGTTCCTTCCAGGCTCATCCCTACCGCCATGAAGTTCTGGGCTTCAAAGGAGATTTGATCAGTATCAGCCGGGATGATCTTTTTGAGCATTACCGCCAGTATTATCAACCTGCGAATGCAATTTTGTGCATCGCGGGTGACATTTCCCCTGAATCCGTGCTGGAAGACGTGGAAAATCTCTTTGGCAGCATCCCCCCCGCCCCTCTGATCAGAAGTATTCCAAGCCCTGAAAAAGCGCTAACCCCTGGCGATACGGTCGAATTGGAAGGGCCGGGCGAGGCACACTATCTCGAAATTGCCTGGCGCTGCCCTGCCGCCAACGATCCGGATTTTTTTGCTTATAGCATCATCGAAAGCCTGCTGAGCGGACCCTCCTCCCTGAACATGTTTGGCAGCGGAGGCATCAGCAACCGCACCTCACGGCTTTATCAGGCACTGGTCGAAGAGGACTATGCTGCCTCAGTGTTTGGAGATCTCTCCGCCAACATCGATCCTGGTGTGTACAAAGTCTTTGCCACTATCCGACCGGATGGGGATCCCTGGGCTGCTTTAAAAATTGTTGATGAGCAGGTTAGTCGAATCACCTCGAGTGAGTTAAGCGTCAGGGAGATCGAACGCGCCATCAAGCAAGCCCGCGCGCTCTTCGCCTATGGTAGTGACAACATCACCAACCAGGGTTTTTGGATGGGCTATGCCAGCTCATTTGCCGACTACCAATGGTTTGCTGAGTACCTCACCCGCCTGAGTTCAGTCACACCCAGCCAGGTGCTAAAGACTGCCCAAAAGTATCTGCCGGCAGATCAGCGTGTAGTGGGAATCTACCGCGCGAGCAAAATGCAGGAGCAAGCGTGAGTAATTCAATGCCTGACTCCCATACCATCCTGCGCGAAACCTGGCTCAACGGCACAACCCTGCTTGCCTACCCCAACCTGACCAGTCCCGCGGTGTATTTCACGGGCTACATGCAGCCCGGTGCGATTGAGGATGCCGACGAACTACACGGTCTGGTATCTTTCACGACCGACATGCTGATGACCGGCACAAAGCATCTGAATTTTCAACGCCTGCACGATAAGATCGAAAGTATCGGCGCGTCGTTGTCAATCGGCACGGGGCATCTCTCAACCACCTTCGTTGGGCAATGCCTCAGGGAAGACCTTGAAACTGTCTGGAATTTACTGGTGGAGATTGTCCAACAACCAGCATTCGCGGAAAAACAATTCAAACGCGTCCGCAATCAGATCCTGACTGGCATTGCAATCCAAAACCAGGATACAGCCACAATGGCATCCCAGGCATTCAACCGCGCCATTTATGGATCTCACCCCTATGCCCATCCCGACATCGGCTACGCGCAAAGTTTTTCTGGACTACGATTAGAGCAGCTGGAATCCTTCCACGCAAACCACTACGGTCCAAAAGGTCTGGTGTTGGCTGTATGCGGCGGTATTGCGCCTGAAATGGCTCGCGACATCTTCGCAAGAACCCTGGGCGCGTGGCAAAACAAGACGCAAACTTCCCCAAAAACGCTTCCGCCTTTCACGCCGCCCGCAAGCTCCATCCGCAGTCATACCACGCTGGAAGAAAAAAAACAGAGCGATCTGATCATAGGCGTTCCGGCTCCAAAGACCGTCAGCCGGGATTACCAGGTTTGTTCTCTGGGAAATACCATCCTCGGACGCTACGGCATGATGGGACGCATCGGAAAAGTTGTGCGCGAAAAAGCCGGTTTGTCTTATGAAGTATCGAGTCACCTGGGGGCTGGGATTGGACCCACTGCCTGGAAAATTGTAGCTGGGGTGAATCCAGAAAACCTCGAAAAGGCTATTTCCTTACTCAGGCAGGAAATTCTGCGCTTTTACACGGAACCGGTCACCCCTCAGGAGCTGCAGGACGTGAAAACCCAGGCTCTGGGCAGATTGCCTCTCTCCCTTGAAACTAACGCGGGCATTGCCTCCATTTTGGTCAGCATCGAACGCTACGGTTATGGTTTGGATTACCTGCGCCAGTTACCAGCTCTCATCGAAAGCATTACAGCAGAAGAAATCCTGGCAGCCGCGCAGCGATACTGGGATCTCGATAAGTTAGTCATCGCCTCAGCCGGAAAGGCGCTCCAATGATCAAGTGCGGCATTGACCTGTTGCGAACTTCCCGCCTGTCAGAAATCAACCCTGCCATCAGGGCGCGTTTTATCCGTCGGGTCTACACCGAAACAGAAATTGCCCAGGCGCGCGGCGACAACGACACGCTTTCAGGAATTTTCGCTGCCAAAGAAGCTGTATCCAAAGCGCTTGGCACTGGGATCGGCAAGGTTGCCTGGCAGGAGATTGAAATTCTCCACGCCACCAACGGCGAGCCTTCGGTCTTGCTGCATGGAGAAGCCCTGGAAGTCGCCCAAGCAAAAGGGCTGAACGAGTGGTCGGTTTCCATCACTCACGAAGGCGGAATGGCTGCGGCAGTCGCTGTGGCTCAAAGCGCATGAACCAGAAGAAGCTTCTTTGCCTAAGCGATGTGGAGGTTCCAGCTGTTTACAGCCCCCGCATCCGCGAGCGTTTTCCCGGACTGGACGCGGTTATCAGCTGCGGCGACTTGCCCTGGTATTATCTTGAATTCGTTGTAAGCATGCTCGATTTGCCGCTCTATTACGTCCAGGGCAATCATGTCTTTGATATAGAGGATGGTGAAGGAGAAGTACGTCATCATCCATATGGCGCGGTCAATTTGCACCGCCAGGTGATCTTCAATCCCCAGTTGAATCTGATCCTGGCTGGTATTGAAGGTAGTTTGCGCTACAACAGAGGCGCTTATCAATACACGCAAAGGCAGATGTGGCAGATGGTTTTTGGCCTTGTGCCGCAATTACTTTTCAACAAAATACGTTACGGGCGCTATCTGGATGTTTTTGTCACCCATGCCGCCCCAACCGGGATTCACGATGAGGAGGATGCGGCTCACAGGGGAGTAGATGCCTTCCGCTGGCTAATCAGCAATTTCAGCCCAAAGCTACACCTGCACGGGCACATTCACCTCTACAACCCTCTCAAAGCCCGCGAAACCATGCACGGTCAAACCCGGGTCATCAATTGCTATGGTTACAGAGAAATCAGCTTGAATTCAATCAATTGAGCGGCAGGGCGTAAAGCGGCACCAGCATCTCATCCGGATGCAGACCACCATGGCGACCCAGCATCACATTCGCTTTGTTCACCCACCAGAGATAAGTGCTTCCATGCGGAATCGCCACCAAATCCCCTATGCGATTTGAAAGATCACTGTTAGGTGTGCCGCGGCCTAACAGCTCCGAATCCAGCACCTGCTGGCGTGTGATCAAGCTGAACTCGCCTGGCCAGGCATGCTCAAAGTACTGGCGGACGGCTTCCTCCTGCCCTGGCTTCAGGTACAGGAAAGGCAGCCTGCCTTCACAGGTTGGCTGCATCACCAACATATCCATCAGTTCTGGACGCGAGCGCAGCCCATATGCGGGATTGTAGGGAGTTTCCACCGAGCCGTGATCCGCTGTCAGCAGGAAAAGTGTATCTTCGCGAGCCCAGGGCTCGAGCTTGTCAAGGAAAATGCGTTCAAAGGCGTCACTGAAACTTCTGAATTGCTCAGTCACTCTTTCGTTGTAAGTGCCATACCGGTGCATCAGGCTGTCCACGTGGCTCCAGTAGGCGTACACAAACTTGCGATTATTCGGTCGGGAGTTCAACAAATCCCGCATGTTCGCCAGAAAGTCACTTTCCGCAGTGTAGCCGTGCAATTGGGTCCCCACATGATGCATCTTTGAGAGCCCTGAATTAGCGATACCGGCAGGGACAAAAGCATGAGACTCTATGCCGCTGTTTGTAAACAGCTCGCCCAGAGGTGGCAATCCAAGAAAACTCACCGGATCAAAGCCTGCTCTGGCCAGTCCGCCCACATCGCCCCAAAAGGTGATCGGTGAGTGCACAATGGTATTGATGACCATCCCCAGAGATTTGACCCACATCTCGTAGCCAATGATTCCGTGTTCGTGGGGAGTAGTTCCAGTCCAAATAGTGGTCAAAGCTGAGGCTGTCGTACTGGGCGAGATGCTGGTGATGGGGAAAAGTTTTGAATCACCAAGCTTGCGCTGCCAGAAATCCGACTTGTTCTGTTCCATCAGGCGTATTAACTGGTTGTAGCCAAGCGCGTCCACCAGGAGCATTACAACTCTCTTGTACTTTGGCGCAAATTGATTCAGAATGGCATCCGCAAAAACCGGGCTTGAAAGTTCTGGTCCTCCGAGCCAGAGGCTGATGCTGGGGCTAAGGTTTGCCAGGCCAAATCCGTCATAATTGGGCAGCAAAATATCCGGAGAACCTTCCAAGCCAGGTAAATTTTGGTGTTCCTTCAATAAGTTTAGATGTGCATCAAAAATAGCCATTCTCCCTCTACTCCTTCAGACCAAGGCAAGCCTCAACAGCCAGCCAGAATAAATTTTCACGAATCTCAGTTCTATCGTTCCAACCGCGGTGGTCCCAACCATCAGCCTGAACCAAATCCCCGCCGTAGAACACCGCACCAAATTCCACGCCACAAAATTCCGCTACTGCTGCCAAAGCAGAGGCTTCCATCTCCACGCAAGCACAGCCAGCCTGCTTGTAGCGGGCAACGCGACCCTTGGTTTCACGATAAAAAGCGTCTGTTGTCCAGGTCTTGGTCAGGAGATATTCCAAGCCCTCTGCCTTCACCACTTGCTCGATGCGCTTGACAACTTTTAAGCTTAACGGAATCTCAAAAGCGGGCGCGACGTAGTGATAGGAAGTGCCTTCATCCCGCACTGCGGCAGTTGGGACCAGTAAATGACCAACTGCCAATTCTGGGTTCAACACGCCGCATCCACCGCAGGCAATGAACTTTTTGCCGCCCATGATGATTGCTTTTTCCATAAACCCTACTGCCAGAGGGGCGCCGACCATTGCCTGGAAGAACCCCAGGCGCTCGCCTTTGTACGTTATTTCGTAATAGGGAACCGGACCAACCTCTGATCTGCCGACATAAACGGTTTTGGCTGCATACTGTTCTGCAACCTTTTCAACCACTTCCTTGAAAAAGCACATCACTACCAATTCCGGAAAGTCTGGCGGGGCCTCTGTCATGAATGGACGGATGATCGCATCCCGGTCAGGGTCAAAATCAATAATTGGATAGAGTTTGTCGCTATTCATCTTTCGTCCATTCGATGGCTTCATTTGCGAAACGCTTCTGCATAACCTCAATTGCCTGGTGGTTATTATCTACCAGGATAAAGCGCCGCCCCAGCTTGAGGCATGCCGCGCCAGTCGTGCCGCTGCCTGCAAAGAAATCCATCACCAGGTCGCCCGGGTTCGAGGACGCGCGAATGATACGCTCGAGCACACCCATGGGCTTCTGGGTTGGATAACCGGTTTTTTCCCTGCTGTTGGTGCCCACAATTGTATGCCACCAGGTGTCCGTAGGCAGCTTGCCCTTTTTTGCCTTCTCTTCCCCCACCAAACCTGGAGCCATGTAAGGGATGCGGTCGATATCCTGCCGGTTAAAGGTGTAATTTTGAGCGTCTTTGGCATAGTAAAAGATGTTGTCATGCTTGGCAGNNCATCCAGCAGGATCTTGCAGTAATGGGCTTCCCGGAAGTCAATATGGAAATATAAGCTGCCGGATGGCTTTAGCACACGCTGGGCTTCCCGCAGTCTGGGTTCGAGAAAGGCGCGGTAATCCTTGAAACTGTCGCGGTAATCGCGGGTGGCGATGACTTCAGTGGCGTAGCTTTGGTCTCCAAAACCAATGCGATCCCCAACATCGGAGCGAGTAGTTTTGAGCTGCCTGCGCGATTGCAGCTTGCCGGTATTGAATGGAGGATCGATATAAATCAGATCAACAGTATCTCCAGGCAGATTCTGCAAGAACGGGAAGTTATCACCAAAGTGGATTTGATTTTGCATCTGCAAATTGTAGCATGGCTGAATCAAAAAAGCTGCCCGCTTGGACAGCTTTTGTGACATCTTTTCTGTTTATGAGAGCTCAGATGTGCAGTGAGGGCAGCGGGTTGCTTCAAGCGGGATCTCGGTCTTGCAGAAGGGGCAAGTCTTGGTGGTTGGCTCGGCGGCAGGTTCTTCAGCTGGCTTGCGGGCTTTGTTAATGGCTTTCACAAGCAGGAAAATAACAAAGGCGATGATCAGGAAATTAACAATAGTCATCAAGAAATTGCCATAAGCAAAGACCACGGCGCCGGCTTCCCTGGTGGCAGCCAATGTGGTGCCAGCAGGAATTGTTACAGCAGCCTTGTTCAGCTGGATGAAGAGGTCTGCAAAATTGACCTTCCCCAAAAGCATCCCAATAATGGGCATGATCAGATCTGCAACCAATGAATTGACGATAGCGCCGAACGCGCCGCCAATGACTACGCCAATAGCCAGATCGAGCGCGTTGCCTTTAGTAATAAATTCTTTAAATTCTCCAATAAATTTTTTCATTCTTACCTCTCTTTCAATACCTATTATAAGCAAAACAAATCCGAATACCTATAATCTCAGACACATAATCTTGGCTTGCACATTCAGATTAAACTGTTATAATCTACACATAATTGAAATTCTCGATATAACAACTCCGGCATCCCTCTAAAGCTATCCTTTATAATGTAATGGAAATTGTGCTACTTTAGTCTGTAAGAATTATCACTTCCTGAAGTTTTGTACAAGTCCTGGGAGAGGGTGGAAATATTGGAAATACGTGGTGAGTGAGACATGGACATATTTGAACTAGAAAAGAAAACTGTAAAACAACTCTCAAAGATTGCTAAAGATCTGGATATCCCAAATATAAACAGGCTGAAGCGGGAAGGGCTGATCATAAAGATTGCCCGGGCACTTGCTGAAGCTGAGGGTCTTGAGATGCGCGGTGGCGTGCTGGAGATCATGAATGAAGGTATCGGATTCTTGCGTGGCAACTATCGCATCGGTTCGGAAGATGTCTACGTCTCGCAGGCACAATTGCGCCGGTATGAATTGCGATCGGGCGATCTTGTTATCGGGCATGTCAGACCGCCGCGGGAATCTGAACGCCATCATGGGTTGCTCAAAGTGGAATCAATTAACGGATTGACCCCTGATGAAGCCCGTAAACGACCAAGATTCGAAAATCTGACCCCTATTTTCCCCAACAAACTACTAAACCTGGAATACGACCCCCTCAACCTGGCCACCCGCATGATCAACCTGGTGGCTCCAATTGGCGGCGGGCAGCGTGCCATGATTGTTTCACCGCCAAAAGCAGGCAAGACCACGATCCTGAAGGACATCGCAAACGCCATAAGTGCCAACAATCCGGAAGTGCGTCAGATTATGTCGCTGATCGGTGAACGTCCTGAAGAAGTGACCGACATGGATCGCTCAGTAGACGCGGAGGTCATTGCCAGTACATTTGACGAACCGGTAAACGCGCATGTGCGTATGGCAGAAATCTCGCTGGATCGCGCAAAACGCCTGGTTGAAATTGGTTTGGACGTGGTTATTCTGATGGATTCCCTCACGCGTTTGGCGCGTGCCTACAATATGGTGGTTAATCCCTCCGGGCGCACGCTCTCGGGTGGTATGGATCCCTCCGCGCTCTATCCTCCCAAGCGCTTCTTTGGCGCCGCACGCAACCTTGAGGATGGCGGCAGCCTGACAATTGTTGCGACTGCTCTGGTGGACACCGGCTCGAGGCTGGATGACGTGGTCTATGAAGAGTTTAAAGGCACTGGCAACATGGAAATGATCCTTTCCCGCCGTTTACAGGAACGCCGAATCTTCCCAGCCATTGACATGGAGAAATCGTCTACACGACGTGAAGATCTTTTGATGAGCCCTGAAACCTTGCAAAGAGTCTGGTTGATGCGTAGAATGTATTTGCAGATGGTTTCCAATCCTCCCCAAGGGGCAGGCATGGATACTGCGGTTGCCACTGAGGCGATCCTGCAAAAAATGGAAAAGACAAAAACAAACGCGGAGTTCCTGGAGAACCTGGCAGACATGTAAGTTCTGCCGCAAGATTTGAGAGAAAGTTCATGACACAAAAAGATCATACGAAGGCGCCATCTTCATCCGGGCGCTTATTGGGGGCAATTGGCTGGATTTTGGCTGCGGCACTTAGTGCTGGTTTAATTTCCTTCCTGTTCTGGCAACCTGAAATCGCAAGATCGATGGCAAATTACCAGAAAGGCGTTGAAGTCGGGTCCTTACCTGCCGATAATCCGGAAGTTTTAGAGGTGCCATTGCCAGACTTTTTGCCAACTGAAAGTGCAACAGGTCTGATTCGAGAATCGGATCCCAACACTGAAACTACCAGTGAGTACCGCTCTTCTCCCATCACTTACACCGTGCAAAGTGGCGATTCTGTTTGGGGTATTGCTGAAAAGTTTGATCTGAGCGTTGAATCCATCCTCTATGCAAACTATGACATTCTGCAGGATAAATCGGATAATCTTATGCCCGGGCAGAACCTCACAATTCCACCGACAAACGGCATCCTTCACACCTGGCGCAGCCGGGACAACCTGAGCTCAGTCGCTTCGCGTTATGGTGCCGATATTGAGGACATCCTGCTTTTTATTGGCAACGGTCTTGACCTGGCCAACCCCGAGCTTACCCCAGGCACAGTGGTGATGGTGCCGGGAGGAAACCGGGAACTGGTCAATATCACTTTTGCTGGAGTTACGACCGATGAAGGAGGCAATCTTATCAGCGGTTTTTCCGGACCTGGCGCTTGTTCGCTCTCCGGGGTGGGAATCATTGGAAACGGTTACTTTATCTGGCCTTCAGCGGTGCATACGATCTCGGGCAACCAATATGGTCCGGGGCACAACGGGATAGACATTGGAGCAGGAATCGGTTCTTCGTTATTCGCTGCCGATAGCGGCACGGTTGTTTATGCCGGCTGGCTTGACGGTGGCTATGGTAATTTTGTCATGATTGATCATGGCAACGGATTCACCACATGGTATGAGCACCTGGAAACCGTTTTTGTCAACTGTGGCGACAATGTCTTCCAGGGAAGTGTCATAGGCACTGCGGGCTCCACCGGCAACTCAACGGGCCCTCACCTGCATTTCGAGATTCGATATGGCGGAATGCCGGTAAATCCCTGGGACTATCTCCCTTAGCAGTGATATAATGCCTGCGCGCCCCAGTGGCTCAATGGATAGAGCGAGGCACTCCTAACGCCTAGACTGGGGGTTCGATTCCCTCCTGGGGCACAAAAAAAACCACCTTCAAGGTGGTTTTTTGCTTGATGCAGTAAAAAACAGTCTGCTTAATCTTCCAGATCGTTGAAATCGACAAAATCACTGGCATGCTCACTGTCAAGCTCACGCCTGACCCACAAGAGCAGCATGTCACCTTCTTCCACGTTCAGTGCGCGCGCGGCAATGATGGGGTCTTCCTTGCGGAGCCCGATTTCATCTTTATACTCAAGGAACATAGTCTGCCTGGCTTCCCAGGTCGTCTTGCAGCGGTCCAGCAGTTTGTTGCTGTCAAAGGTACGCAAAGTCGTCAGAAAGGTGTCGTAGAGGAACGGACCTTCCAATATTCCGATTGCCCAATTCAGTTCTTCGCTACGATCAGGGTCACCTGAAAGTCTTTCAAACACAGGGGTCGGTCCTTCGATGATGGTAATTTTGTTGTTCATAATCGCGCAAAATCATACCACATTGTTGAATCAATGCAACAAATCAGGACCGGTTTTTTACCGATCCTGAAAAGGTCAGGATTTCAGTCTACTCCTGGGTTGTATTATTCCAGAACCAGTTGTAGGCATACCAACCGCCAGATGTGGCCTGCAGACGAATGGAAATTCGAATGAGTCCAGCCATCTCGGGGGGGATGGTGAACGTGGCTGTAATTTCGCCACCTTCGCCGCTGTTGAAAGTGCCAGACTCAATGCCATTGATACCCATGGTCCACATCTCGCCCATGAGGACGGTGAAATCTGTATCCGCGGGGAAGTTTTTACCTTCCACAGTGACAGTGTTGTCCTTTTCAACAGCCACGATGTTGAAGGTTGGATAATTGACTACCGGCGCTGGTGTGCTGGTGGGGGCAGGAGTTTCAGTCGCGGGAGTTTCGGCTGGCCAGGTGCCGTTATCCTCGTCATTCCAGAACCAATTGTAATAATAGTAGCCGCCAGTAAGGCTTTCGATGCGGATTGAAATTATTGCCCGGCCTTTGAGGGCGTCGGGAATGGTGACGGTGACTGATAGCGAGCCGCCGGCACCTGAATTGAAGGTGGCAACCTCAATGCCGTCTACACCGCGGGTGTTGTATTCACCCATCAGAACTTTCCAATCGAGATCCTTGGGCATGTCCTGGGTCAGGATGGTGACAGTTTCGTCTTTCTCGACTTCCCTGATGGTAAAGCTTGGGTATGCTGCTTGCGCTTTACTGATACCTACCGCTGCCGGGAAGAGCATGGTCAGCAGTAAAACAATAATTAAAACGCCTTTCTTGTTCATTTTCACTCCTTTGTTCGGCTAAATCATCAATTTTACTAATCAATATTAAGACGTTCTGACCGATTGATTAGTTCCATTAACATTGTAAGAACAACGGAATGAGATATCAATGGGAGATTCAAGGTTTGCAGAAACTTATTTAAGAACGACATTATAATCAGCCGATATGGAAAAAAACTCTTTGAGCAAATCTCACAAATTTTCACGGAGAACTTGCCTGGTAGTAGTCCTGGGAATAAGCGTAATTGGACTCGCGGGTCTCTATCTGCTTGGACGCGCCTATCTCGGCGGACGCAGCGGGATGGTCATCAATTACCTGCGTAATCCAGAGCAGCACGCCGACTATGAAGTAGATGCCCTGACCAGATGCGGCAGCGCTCCTTTCATGCTGCCAAGCAGAGGATTTATCGGCTACCTTTGGGACGACTCCTTTAAGCCATTTCACCGGCACCAGGGAATTGACATCTTTGCAGGAACTGAGGCGGGCAAAATGCCAGTATATACACCATACGACGGCTTTTTGACCCGCGAAGAAGGCTGGCTTTCCAGCCTCATCATTCGCATTCCGCAGGATCCACTCGACCCTGAGCGGCAAATTTGGCTTTACATGACCCATCTGGCAGATGCTGAAGGGAATTCTTTTATCGACAGCGCTTTTCCGCAGGGAACTTATGACAAACCTGTGTTTGCCGGGGATCTATTGGGCTTTCAGGGTGATTACTCTGGGGACCCAGCCCGGCCGGTGGGCGTTCATCTGCATTTTTCGATTGTCAAGGATGATGGCCTGGGGAACTATCTCAATGAACTCGACATTGCCAATACGATCGACCCCACACCATATTTTGGCTTTGAACTCAATGCAAAAGTGCTCGGCAAATCGGAAATTCCCAAATGTAAGCCGTAAAGCCTGATCAATTGGCGATTAAACGCGACTTTGGCTATAATGGGCGGAAGTAACAAAAGGAGTTCCCATGCAGGAATTAACACCATCTGTCGCAATCCAGCAAAACGCACTCGGCCTTTATACAGGCATTGTCCAATCTTCAGAAGGCAACATACTGATCGATTCCCCCTACCGCACCGATGACTACAAAGCCTGGGGCAATCGCGCCGCAAAATCAGACGCAATTTTTTTGGTTTTGCTTGACACACAATATGATCGTACTTTGAGTGCCAAAGGCTTTGACTGTATTATCGTTTCTCAGTCCGACTATCTTCTGCCGGCAAAACCGCGCCAGCAGGCGGTTAAATTGCAGGAGGAATTGCTCGGCACCGGTGATGGCCACGAACAGAGCGGTTCACCCACCCGTCCTTATTCACCAGAAATCAGTTTTAACCAGAATATGAATCTCTTTTTCGGAGGTACCGAAGTCTTGCTGGAGCACCATCCAGGCTCAAACATGGCAGGAATTTGGGCGGTATTACCGCAGGAAAAAGTAATATTTGTGGGGGACAGCGTGGTGGTCAACCAACCTCCGTTTCTGGCATATTGCGATCCGGCTGCCTGGGCGGCAGACATGAAGCTGCTGGCTTCCCGGGCTTACAAGGGCTACCAGATTGTGTCTTCGCGTGCCGGTCTGGTCACTCAGGACCAGGTGCGGGAGATGGGAAAGCTGATGAATTTTATTCAGAATTCCATCGCGAGATTACAGGAGAAGGATGCTGATCTGGACACCTACCTGGAATTGATCCCGCGCATTTTGAAGCGCATCGAGTATTCACCCGTCGAAGGCGAATTGTTCTTTAACCGCCTCAGATGGGGTTTGACAACTTTTTTTGAGTTAAATCAGGCATAGAGAGGACAGTGCATGGCAGAAACCTTGGCAGGTTATGAACCGGTCGTTGAACTGACAAGAGGAGGCATCGTGGAATGCGTCCACTTTGGGGCCATGGCTGTGGTCGATTCGGAAGGTCACCTGCTTGGCTCAATTGGCGACCCAAAGATGGTCACTTTCCCGCGCAGCTCCATGAAGCCTCTCCAGGTGCTGCCTTTTGTGGAAGATGGAGGTCCGGAACACTTCAATTTGACTGAAGAAGAACTTGCCATCATGTGCGCCTCTCATCACGGAACCGACGAGCATGTGCGGGTATTGCGCTCAATCCAGGCCAAAGCCGGTCTGCAAGAATCAGATTTGCAGTGCGGTGTTCACTGGCCGTCAGATAAAGCTACCAGTCTTGCCATGCGCGAACGCGGCGAGGAACCAACGCCTTACCGGCACAACTGTTCAGGAAAACACAGCGGCATGCTTGCGCAGGCGCTTTTGCATGAATACGACAAGGAGAGTTATCTCTCCATGGACAATGCCCTGCAAAAACGCATTCTCAAGACTGTGGCGGAGATGTGCGGGATGGAGCCGGAAGAAATGCCAATTGGTGTTGATGGCTGCAGCGCCCCGGTTTTTGCCATGCCGCTTTATAACTTTGCCCTGGCGATGGCGCGCCTGGCAGACCCCTTGGGGTTGGGAGAAGTACGCGCGACCGCCTGCAAAAAGGTTGCCCATGCCATGATGGCTTATCCGGAAATGGTGGCAGGACCCGAAGCGCTTGACAGCGTTTTGATGCACGTGATGCAAGGAAAAGCCGCCGTCAAAGGGGGGGCGGAAGGCTACCAGATGGTCAGCCTGATGCCTGGAGCTTGCGGCAAAGGCTCGCCGGGGATTGGCGTGGCGTTCAAATTCAGTGATGGCGATCCAAACCGCCGGGCGACTCGTGCGCTGATCGTTGCTTTGTTGAGCGCGCTTGGTTTTAAGGCTGAGATTACAGATGAGTCCTTCAGCCGATTCAACGCACCCGTGCTCAAAAATTGGCGTGGACTGGAGATCGGTCAGATCCGGACCGCAAAACCCATCGAAATCACGAAGACCTGGTAAGTGGGAATGGACCAAATCCAGGAACACCGCGAGCGCATGGCGCAGGTGCAAAAGCGATTGCATCAAAAATTTGGAAAACCGACCTGGCATGTTGAATTGCCTGCTGTCGACGAATTGGTCTGCACGATCCTTTCGCAAAACACAAATGATATCAACCGCGACAAAGCTTTCGAGGCTTTGAAAGAGCGCTACCCAAGCTGGGAAGCGGTGCGGGATGCCGACCCGGCGGAATTAAAATACGTCATCCGCATTGCCGGTCTGGCAAACCAAAAAGGTCCCAATATCCAAACTGCCTTGCAGGAAATCACCGAAGAACGCGGTGAGATCGACCTGGATTGGTTGAAGCAAGTGGATCCTGAAAAAGCGCGCGACTGGCTGGTTAGATTGCGTGGAGTGGGTCCAAAAACCGCCGCAATCGTGATGGTGTTTTCCTTAGGGATGCCTGCCTTTCCGGTGGACACGCACATCTACCGCGTTACCGGGCGTATTGGCCTGCGCCCCAAGGATCTGGACGTCACCAAGACGCATGCCTACATGGAGCAGATAGCGGATCCTGCCGAGTTTGGCAGTCTGCATCTGAACCTGATCGACCTCGGCCGCGAGATTTGCCAGGCACGCAAGCCAAAGTGTGGCATTTGTCCGATAAGGGACTTGTGCCAGTTTGAGGACAAGACAAATGAATGAAAAAAGGCGCTCTAAAGCGCCTTTTTGTTCTTTTAAAGCGATTGACTTTAAAGGGGTTTTGGGTTCAAAGCTCAAGACTTAGCTGATATTTCCAGCCACCCCGGAGGAAAAATCTACTCTTGAATTTCTCCCAGCAAGGACCATGGTCCGGTCCAGCTGATGTTCACATCCAGTTGCCGCCCCAACAAATCCTGGTCAGTTTGCACGAAAACAAGCCGATTGGTGGGCGTTCTGCCGCGCCAGCGGTTTTTTGATTTGCCTTCAAAAAGCACGGAAACAGATTTTCCGAGATAAGCCGCGTTGAGATTACCCACTATTTCTTTTTGCAAATCCTCAAGCGCTCTGAAACGGCGCATTTTCTCTTCTGCCGGAACGTCATCGGGCAGGAAACGGGCTGAATACGTACCAGGGCGAGGGGAGTAGCGGGCGAGATGGGCGACATCCAGCTTTAGCTCTGCAAGGGTATCGTAGGTTTTCATAAAAGCCGCGTCGCTCTCACCAGGGAAGCCAACGATAATGTCGGTGCCGATCGAGACTCCGGGAATGCGTTCACGGATGCGCGCAACCAGGTCACGATACTGGCTATTCGTATAGCCGCGACGCATCATCCTGAGAATTTCGTCATCGCCTGCCTGCAAGGGAACCTCGATGTGAGGCATCACTTTGGGCAAAACGGCAACCGCGTCGATCAGCTCCTTGCTCATCCAGTTGGGGTGGGAGGTCAGAAAACGCAAACGCCATAAATCCGGAATTTCTGACAGATCTGCCAGTAATTCGGGCAGGTGGTAGTTGCCTTCCAGATCAAGCCCAAAGCGGTCGACGATTTGCCCCAGCAGGACCAGTTCCCTGGCGCCACCAGCGACAAGACTTTTGGCTTCCTGCAGGATCTTCTTTGGGTCACGGCTTTGTTCTATGCCGCGTTTGCCTGGAATCACGCAATAGGCGCAGGCGTGTGAACAACCAAGAACAATCGGCAGATTTTCCGACACGGCATGGGCTTTTTCAAGTCTCAGACCAAATTCATCATCCAGAACTTCATCCACCTGTTTGCGCCAGGCTTCTGAACTGTCATGCTGGAGCCGATCTTCAAGCGCGCGCAAAAAGGGTTCGGGGTCTGACGGAGCGGCAAAGACATCTACCCAGGGAAAACGCTTTTCCAGGGCGCTGTTGCCGTGGATGCCAATCAGGCAGCCCATCAAGCCAATCATAAGGTTGGGATTAGCGAGTTTTAGGGGTTTGAGAGAGTTGAGACGACCGAGCGCGCGATCTTCAGCACTCTGACGGACCACGCAAGTGTTCAGGACGATTAAATCCGCCTGATTGACGTCTGGTGTAACACTCAGACCAAGAGAATCAAGCGCCCTCGAGAGGCGGCTTGAATCCGCAACATTCATTTGACAGCCTTCTGTCCAGATGTGGTAACGCATAGGCACCTATTATACATGAGACAACATCTACAACAAACCGGGATTTTGCCGGATAATGTTATAATTACATCTCTGAGTTGATTATTCAAATGAGGTGATTATGGACTTTAAAGTAACTGAATATAAACGCGCTTGTGTGGTGAAGGGGCTCGGTCGGATCGATAGCGCTGTTGCACCTGAGATTGAGCGGGTTCTGACAGATTTGATCGATAAAAACAAAGCTATCATCATCGACATGAGCGATATTGATTTTGTCTCGAGTGCCGGCTGGTGGTCGATTATCCGCGTCCAGAAGGAGCTCAAAAAGCGCGGCAAGGGCAACCTGACGCTGGTTGGCTTGTGCCAAAACGTGCGTGAGTCGATGGACCTGATCGGTATCCTGCCTTACTTCACCGTTTATGATGAGTTGGTAGACGCGATCGGAAGCGTTTAGTCCAGGGAATAAATAAAACAGAGGCTGAAATTCTTCAGCCTCTGTTTTTTGTGCTTTTTACCAATTATTCAATCTCAATCGTATAACTTGCTTTTTCTCTTGTGAATGGAGTCGTGCCTGAAATTACCAAAACGATCTTTTCTACGTTACTTCCACCCAAGTCAGAACCCGGGATGGTAATACTGCCCTGGAAGGTGTGGTGGTCTACGGTGATACTGCCGTTTGAGTAAGTCACGATGCTAAGATTCATCGTTTGGGGTAATTTATTCTGCACACGGACGAAACCTTCAGCGTTCCAACCCCCCAGGTCAGTTTCGATGTCCGTGGTGTAGCCGATGGCATCAATCGTAAGATCATCGATTGCCATGCCCTTGCCATTGACTGCGGCATCAGTCACATAGTCAAAGCGGAGGGTCACCTGGTCGCCGACAAAGTCGGATATGTCAACTTTTTCATCAATCCAACCGGAACTCTGGCCATTCCAACCGCAGCCGTAACTGTTGCCAGATGGGTTATCGGTGGTGCAATTCTCCGAATTCAGGATCTCCCAGTTGGTTCCATCGGTACTGGCGCTGATGTAAATGTAATCGTAATCCTCTTCGAGGTCATACCAGGTCTTAAAGGTAAGTGCGGCTTCGTCCGTGACACTGCTGAGGTCAAAGGTCTGTGAGAGTGAAGCGTTTGACTCGTCTCCAACGTTCGACCAGATGAAATACTCACCCGAGCTTGGAGCGGTGAAGGGTAATATATTGACTGCTTCGGAAGCGTTGATCTGGATACTTTCCAGGTTATCGCACTCGATTTCGATGTAATCCACACCAAACTGGTAAACGCTGCCATTCACCTGCACCGGGCAATCAAGGACTGATTTTTCCATATCCACGGAGGTGGGGTTGTAGCTTTGGTAGTCATAGCGTCCATCTTCGATACCCTTGTCCTGGAGCAGATTTGCCACAGACCAGTCAGCAAAAAGTTCATCGCCTGTGTAAGGTTTGCCAGTGGTAGGGTTGATTAGCGCGAGTTCATTCATCACTTTCTCAATCCCAACAAACCCATTGTCATCGTGGCGCACCAGTGCTTTGGTTGCGTCCTCACCGAATCGGTCAAGGAAATAGACCATAAAGAGATAGCTCGCGCCGTAGTGCGGACCGTTGCTGCCGACATCTCCACCCCAGTCGTTGAGCTGCATGTCGGTGTTGTCCATGTAAGACCAGTCAAAGCCGCCTGCGTCATAACCATTTACATGTTCGGCTAACATCGAAAAACCTTCATTGACCCAGGTTTCCTCGTTTTTATCCTGGTACCAGTGGATCATGTGTTGAAATTCGTGAGCCATGGTGCCGTAGATGTAACTGTCACCAAGGTCAACATTGTCTGAGCTGATCAGGAACATCTCATGCGCGTTCGAGTACGGATGCGCGTCTGGATGGAGCTCATCTGCGGAGGAATAATAGCCTGCCAGGTTGAAGCCCAAATTTCCGGCGTAAAGAACATAGAACCTTGGGTCGCCGTCCACTCCCGGGTTCCATTCCTGACCAAAAAATTCGCGGTTGGTAGGAATGATTTCTTTGTCAAAGGTGTCAGCCAGTTCTTTCAAATCGCCTTGATCAAAGCGTACGCCGTTCTCGATCCAGAAATAGATGTTATCCCCAACGTAGCGCAAGGTTGCATTGACTTGGAAATTGTCGTTTGTGTCCGTGTTGGTTGCCCAAAACTTCTTTTGATCTCCGACAGAATAGGGAGCCTCAGTGTCTATGAGTACGCTCGGCACATTTGGCTTTCCGCCTAACCTGGCTGCCAGATCAATGGGGTCATTGATCGGGACTGTATTCTGTTTGAGTTCATACAGCGTTTGTGAAGCCTTATCGTGCTCGATTGGATCCAGAATCTGTGTGCCCGGATCTACGAATGGGGCAGGCGTAGCTTCGGTCAGGCTGAAGGGTGTCACCCCCACGGGCATTTGGCTCGAGATGATATTGCTGGAAAAGACCACAACTCCACCAATGATCAGGAGACATAAACACAACACGCATAAAACCAAAATGACAGCGATTATCAAAATGGTCTTGGTTGAATTATTCATTATTACACTCACTATTCTGATTGCCGCCTTCGATATGCAACAATCTGTTTACCATTTTACCCAATCTGCAAGTTTTCTGAAACATATTATCTAAGGTCTGCCAGATTATGCATATCCCGGCAAGCTGATCAACAGGAAAGCTGATGGTGTTAGAATCACCGCATGATTGATGACACTTCTTTGGATTTGCTGGCAAAGCGACTGCGCCTTCTGGTGCTTATTGTTGCGATTGCATTGCTGGTTGTGGGGTCCTCCGTTGAGTCGGCTAATCCTCTGGATGGGCTGCGCAAGTACACGCGCATCGTGGAGTTCGACTTCGTTGAGTGGGAGATTGGTGCTCTCTTTAACAAGGCAGTCAGTGCTTCTCTCAAGCTTGAGCGTTTTCTGGATAACGAACAACAAGTCGATGTGGTTTATACCTGGCTGGCAGGAACCGAAGAAGTAATCATTCTTGAGCAGGATTTGATTGCCGCTCAAAACGACACCTCACCAAATCGTGAAAAGATGGTTCAGTCAGTCAAACGTGATCTTGACCAGGCGAAGGCGAATCAAAGCCGGCTCGGCAGGCTGGCAGAAGCCGTGCTGCAAAACCAGACAGAGCTCACCCTGGCTAAGTCTGGGTTTGGGTTGGGGGGTCAGATCCTGCCGCCGGTGCTCTACCAGGTGTCGGACCTTCCGCTCAATCTGATCATCTCACCCAGAACAGAAATCAAAAACGCGCTGAGCATCAGCCTGGATGCTGGACTGGATGCTGTTGAAAAGGACCTGATTGAGACGGGCATCTATCAGGATTACGATCTTTCAGCCCTGGTTGAACCTGTTGGGGGGATTGGGGCTTACCCCACTATGGTCATGCGCACCACCAACCTCAACTGGCTGACTGAAACGGTTGCGCATGAGTGGATTCACAACTACCTGACTTTCTTTCCGCTTGGTATCCGGTATTATTTAAACGATGAAATGCGGACAATCAATGAGACCACCGCTTCGTTGTCAGGTAAAGAAATCGGACTTGCCCTGATCATTGCCTACTATCCCGAACGAACACCGCGATATTATCAGCCCATGCCTGCCTATACGACTGTCCTTGCTGAAGGCGCGGAAACGCTCAACCCCTTTGACTTTCGGGCCGAAATGAGGGAAACAAGGGTGCGGGTGGATGCGCTGTTGCTCAACGGGAAGACGGATGAGGCGGAAAGCTACATGGAAACAAGGAGAATCTTCTTCTGGGAGAACGGCCACCGCGTGCGAAAAATTAACCAGGCTTATTTCGCTTTTCATGGCTCTTATAATGACATGCCAGGTGGCGGTGCCTCGGGAGAGGATCCGGTTGGCCCAGCTGTGCAGGCCTTGCGCACACACTATTCCAGTCTGAATAATTTCCTCCGGGCAATCCGAACTGTGAAGAGCTTTGATCAACTTGTGGTCTTGCTGGATTAGTTCGCAGCGAGTAAGAAACCTGAAGGGCGTACTAACCTGATAAGAAACACTTTTCTAATTTATAATGGTTAGAACTAAAAGTAAGAAGGGATGGCTTAACCAGCTATGCAATTTGGAACTCCGCCTGCCAATCCACTATTGATCGTCATTTCCGGTCCTTCGGGGATTGGTAAAGATGCCGTGGTTGGTCTACTGAGAAAAACCAATCCTGACACGCATTTTGTGATCACGATGAATTCGCGTTCTCCAAGACCGGATGAAGTGGATGGTCGGGATTACTTCTTTGTCTCCCGGGAGACATTCGAAGAAATGATCGAGGCGGACGAGCTTTTGGAACACGCCCAAGTCTATTCTGACTACAAGGGCATCCCAAAATCACAGGTTCGCGAAGCATTTGCCTCGGGCAAGGATGTCATCATGCGGCTTGATGTGCAAGGCGCGATGACCATCCGCAAAATCTGCCCCGATGCCATCCTGATTTTTCTGACTGCCAGTTCGCGTGAAGAGTGGGTGAACCGCTTGCTTGAGCGCCGCAGTGAGACCCCCGAAGAACTGGAATTGCGTTTTAGAACCGCGGCAGAGGAATACGCCGTGATGGATAAGTTTGATTACCTGGTGGTTAACTCGGACCAGCACCTCGACAAGACGATTGAGGACATCCAGGCGATTATCCGTGCCGAACATATGCGAACAACACCCCGCAAGGTAGATTTATGAGCGAACAAAACAAACCAGAGGCTGGCTCTGAGTTTCAATCCCAGCCAAATTCAACACGCCCGGGAGATTTACGATCCGGACTTGATCAACTGAAAAAACGTTGGCGCATGCCGGGATTCCCCTGGGTAACTTACTCCCTGATGGCAATTACGGTGCTTTTTTACGTTATTCAGCAGATTGTTTCGCGGGTATACGGCTTTGACCTGCTTTTCGCATTGCTGGGAAAGATTAATGTTTTCATCCAGGCGGGGGACTTCTGGCGGCTGCTCACGCCAGCCCTGCTGCATTCCAGTCTGATCCATTTGATGTTTAACGTGTATGCCCTGAGCATTCTTGGAAGGCAGATTGAGCCTTTCTATGGCAAAGGTCGCTTCATCTTGCTTTATGTGCTTGGCGCTTTCGGAGGAAACGTGCTTTCCTTCGTCCTGAGCGACTTTAATTCGCTCGGCGCATCGACGGCGATATTTGGTCTGCTTGCTGCAGAGGCTGTCTTTATCTGGCAAAATCGCGAGGTATTTGGCAAGCAGAGCCAGCGGATTCTGATGAACCTGGGCTTTGTGTTAATGCTCAATTTGTTTATTGGTATTTCTCCTGGAAGCAATACGGACAATTGGGGCCATCTTGGGGGTTTGATGGCGGGCTTCTTCTTTGCCTACATGGGAGGGCCTTTGCTGGAAGTTCGCCGGAGCGAGACGGGCTTGCGGCTGGAAGACAGCCGAACAAAACAGCAGATTTGGATGGCAGCTGTGATGGTGCTGGTTGCCTTCACTGTAATTGCAGCCATTCCTTTTATCACGCGCTAAGCAGGTTGTATGAAATTGCTTGATCAAATCCAAAAAGTGGATGAGGAAATCTCGGCTCGCCTTGTTTTGCAACAAGAGGACAGTTTTACGCATAAGCTGGCGGCGCTGATAGGGCACAGCTGCGATTCCTGGTATTGGCTGATTGGACTGACCCTGGTTTGGGCTTTCACACGCGGACCCGTTCGTACTACCGCGATTCTGTGGGCTTTTGCGCTAGCCAGCCTGGCGGTGATTGTGCTCGGCGTGAAGTTCCTGCTGAGGCGTCCTCGTCCTGAAGGCGAATGGGGCAGCATCTATCGCGTTACTGATCCACATTCCTTTCCTTCCGGGCATGCCGCCCGTGCAATGACGATTGCCTTCATGGCGCTGCAGTTTGAAAACCCATTTTGGTTTCTCTTATTGTTTGCCTGGGCAATTTTGGTCGGTTACTCCAGAGTGGCATTACGCCTGCATTACTTCTCAGACGTTTTGGCAGGTTGGCTGATTGGCGCCTTGAGCGGCATTTTGGCACTAAGATTTTTGCCGGTTCTCATTGAGAGATTACCGGAAATCTTTCCGTTCCTGACCTGACTGTTAAAATAAACTGACCCCAGGTTGGGGCCAGTTCTATAAAAGAAAAAGGGGGTTTAGGCGAGTATCATCGCGCTAATTGCAGGAACAGTGAGGTCAGAGATCTGCATTTGCTCGATGCTGAAGTGCCTGTCGCTAAGTTGGTCCTGCAGCTCGGTGCCATTCTCGTAAGCATCGCCTGTGGCAAGGTTGAGCTTCACGGTCGAATCTGTGTTGTTCAATATCACCAGAACAGTGTCCAGTTCGTCCCGGCGTAAGTACGCCAGCACGCCATCTTGGGCATAGATCGGCTCGTAGGAGCCTGTGCGCAAAGCAGGGATGGCGTGGCGGATTGTGATGGCTTCCTTGATCGCGTCACGAAGTGCAACATTCCAATCTTCTTCACGCCAGGTGAAACCCTTACGGCAGAAGGGATCCCTGCCGCCATCAAGACCGATTTCGTCACCGTAGTAGATGCTGGGAGCACCGGGGTAGGTCAACAAGAAGTGATAAGCAAGCTTCAGTTTTTCCACATTCCCATTCATCAGGCTGAGGAAGCGGGGCATATCATGGCTATCGAGCAAGTTCAGTTGCGCGTAGGAAAACTCTTTTGGGTAGAGTTCGAGCAATTCGCTCGTGCGGTGCGCAAATGCCTGGACGTCCATTGGCTGCGGGTTATCCAACCCCATCATACCTTCGGCGAGTTTGTGGTCAAGTGTGTTGCCGCCAAAAAAACTAACGGCAGCAACTGTAAACTGATAATTCATCACAGCATCGAACTTATCGCCTGAGTTGAGCCATTCCTGGGCTTCTGTTGGCACTTCGCCTACGATGTAAGCTTCGGGGTTGGCGGTCTTGACGACCTCTCTGAATTCCTCCCAGAAACCCTCGGTTGTAATCTCAAAGGGCACATCCAGGCGCCAACCGTCGATGCCCTGATCGATCCAATAGCGTGCAACGTCCATGATGTAGCGCCGAACGATGGGGTTTTCTGTGTTCAGCTTTGGTAAAGCAGCCAGGTTCCACCAGCATTCGTAATTGGGTTTGCCCTGGTAAGCATTCAGCGGGAAGCCGTGAACCTTGAACCACTCGATGTAGGGCGAATCCTGCCCGGTTTCGAGGATGTGGTTAAAAGGGAAGAAGCCTCTGCTGGCATGGTTGAAAACACCATCCAAAACGATGCGAATCCCGCACTTATGCGCGCCATCGAGCAGAGTTCTAAGGGCTTCGTTGCCTCCCAAAAGTGGGTCAACCTGGTAGTAATCGTGAGTGTGGTACCTGTGGTTTGAAGCTGACTGGAAGATCGGGTTGAAATAGATTGCGTTGATGCCAAGATCTTCAAGGTAATCCAGCTTCTCGTAAACTCCCATTAGATCGCCGCCTTTAAAGCCGTGGATCGTGGGGAGGCTGTCCCATTTTTCAAAAAGACCTGGTTTGATCACCCGCGAACTCCAGGCAAACCGGTCAGGGAAAATTTGATAAAAGACTGCATTCTTGACCCAGTCTGGTGTTCGGTTGTTGTAATCAGTCATATTTCCTCAAAATCGCACATAATATAGTTGATGTGCCAACTAATTATTATACTAAAAGACGCAAGTTTTGCCACTGTCCTGGAGAAGGTATGACACGTTGTTAATGATTTCTTAGCAATTAGATGTTTTGCAAGTAGTAACGCTGTCAATTTTTATGATGACCCTCACCTTCTGTAATAAAAGGGGGTTGCAAGCCGTGTCATTTTGAATTATTCTTTACTCGGGAATGGTAAAGTCCCGGTGGGCTTCCTGGTCTTCAAAATCAGTGTCGGGTCGTTAAGAGCCGTCGTGGGTTCGACTCCCATCCATTCCCGCTTTTTATGGGAAAAAATATGAGAAACTTCAAACTATTTTTGCTGCTTTCAATGAACTTGCTTGTTATTGTTAATGCTTGCCAACCGATGGCTTCTGAGTCGACGCTTTTTCCGACCCGCACACCTACTCCGCTACCTCCAACTTCGACGCCTGTTCCGACGAGTAAGCCTACCCTGGAGGTGGATCTCCAGGCATTGCAGGGCAAGCAATTGAGAGTGGCTTATCCTTATCTCACGGACAAAAGTCGGTTTAATCAACTCATCGATGATTTCAATTTGACCAATGCCTGGGGGATTCGCGCAGTTGCAGAATACTTTGACAGCGATTTTTTCGTGGCTGAGGCATTGCTGCAGGGTGATATACAAGCAAATGTAATAATTGCTAAAACTTACGATTTGATGAATCCACAAAATCAGGTCGTGTTCCTTGATTTGAATGATTACATCAATGATCCCACCTGGGGGGCACTGAATGCATATCGCCCGGGTTCACCTTTTGAGGCTTTTGCGCCAAAAGCGAACGAAGCCACACCGCGCTATTCGCTGCCGCTGGCTTATGATGCAGGTTTGATCTACTATCGCACTGAGTGGGCGAAAGAGCTCGGTTTGGAAGAGGTGCCGCTCGGTTGGGATGATTTCGTGAGCCAGATGCAGGTTGGTTTGACCTCTAACTTGAACGATAATTTCTATATCAACAACGGTACCGGCGGTCTGCTGCTTTCAAAATCGCTGCTCTCTGCCCAAAGCTGGTATGCCGCTTATGGTGGAACCTATTCGCTTGAAAACGGGGTTTTGCAGCTGCAGGACGACGCTCTTGACGCTTCCTTCAGGGCTTTAAGACAGGCTTTTGTTGATGACACCTCCTGGGTTGGCTTGGAACCCACACCCCAGCAGTATTTTGTGGATAAATACGCCTTGGCTTACGAGGGCACGCTAAGCGAACTCAATCAGCAGGCACAATTCCTGCCGGAAAAAAAGACAGCACTGACCTGGGAAACCATTCCCTACCCGACAACTGATGGAAAAGGCTCGATCGCCCTTGAATCGATCAGCGTGGCAATCAACGCCCAAGACGCTGGAAGCGAACTGGCAGCCTGGTTTTTTGTTCGATGGTTGCTGATGCCTACTCAGCAGGTTAGACTGGTTGATCTTAACGGTCTTTGGCCTGCCACCGGGCATCCTGCCCTGGTTGCGGCAGATTACGCCGCTTTTCACCCTGCCTGGGTATCTGCCCTGAAGCAAGGTGTGCGCCTGACGCTGGCACCTGAATCGGCTTCGTGGGGGATTAATCGTTATGTTTTACAGGACGCTTACTTGAGGATTTACGATCTGGAACCAGAGTACTTCCCCAACATCATCGAAGTACTCAAGCAGACTCTGTTTAATTACATCGGGGAGCAGCCTTGAACGATAAACCAGATGTGAAAATTTACACTGATGGCGCCTGCTGGGGAAACCCCGGACCAGGCGGTTGGGGAGCAATTTTGATTAAGGGCGGGCATGAGGAAAAGATCAGCGGAGCAGAACCGCTGACCACCAATAACCGCATGGAAATCACTGCCGCGCTTGAGGCATTGAAAGCACTCAAACAACCTTCAGTCGTCCAACTGTTCACTGATTCAAGTTACCTGGTCAACGCCGCGACTGAATGGATACCGGGTTGGAAAGCCCGTGGCTGGAAGCGCAAGGATGGCGTTTTATTGAATGCGGATCTTTGGCAGGAACTTGATCGCGAAATGGCAAGACACGAGATAAACTGGACCTGGGTCAAAGGGCATGCCGGCAACCGTTACAATGAACGGGCGGATGAACTGGCGAATAAGGCGATTCGAAAGCTTAGGCTTTGATCAGGCTGCAGGATAACCGATTTCAGCCAAAACAGCTCTCAGTTGGAGTTCTGTCGCCGGGGCATCAAACTCTATGGTAACAGACTTGCTCGCGAGGTCTACATCAACTGCTTTGACGCCTTCCAGGGGTTGGAGCGCTTTTTGAATATGCATCACACAGTGATTGCAGCTCATATTTGGAACAGAATAGCAAATGGTATTCATGGTTTTCCTTTCGTGTTATCTGATTTTAGTAGGGACAGAATGAATGTCAACATCAAACCTTAACCAACGTTTCATAAGTGAAGCCAAAGCCTTCCTGCTGGACATGGACGGCACCTTTTTCCTGGGTGACAGGCTTTTACCGGGTGCTATGGAACTGCTCGAACTATTGAACCAGAGGGGTTTACCTTTTAGCTTTCTGACCAACAACACCTCCCGCAGCAAGCTGGATTACATCAGCAAGTTGAGAGGCTTGGGGGTCAAGGAAGAGGATGCTCGTGTCTACACTGCCGGCGATGCCACCATTGCCTATCTGAACAAGCATCATGCGGGTAAAAAGGTCTTCTTGTTGGGCACTAAGAGCCTGGCGGAGGGCTTCAGAGCAGGTGGGATTGCATTGACCGAAAGCGAACCTGAACTGGTGGTGATCGGCTATGACACTAGCTTGACCTACGCGCGTTTGAGTACTTTTTGCCGCTTCGTGCGCATGGGGCTGCCCTATATTGCCACCCATCCGGATGTAAATTGCCCATCACCCGAAGGGCCATTGCCCGACATTGGCGCGATGATGAGCCTGATAGAGGCTTCAACCGGACGCAAAGCTGACGTGGTGATCGGCAAGCCTAACCCGGGAATAGTGAATGCCCTGGCAGAGCAGTGGGGGATGGAGCCAAAGGAAATAGTCATGGTTGGTGATCGGCTCTATACGGATATTGCTCTCGGCAAAACTGCAGGTGTGAAAACTGTACTGGTGCTGAGCGGCGAGAGCAGGCGTGAGGACCTGGAAAATGCAAAATTCCTGCCGGATCTGGTTTGCGAGAATTTGGTTGACTTGACCCGGCATCTATTAAATTAATTTTTTTTTGGAGGAACTATGGAAAATATTGGCGGTGTGTTTGGATTGATTGGTTTGATTAGTGTTCTTTATTTGGTTTCCCGTCCCATTTTGCAGGCAGTGGTTGATCTGCTGCGCAAACAAGGTAAAACCTTGCCCGTCTTGCTCAAAAAAGTGTATCAGTTTGTTAATAAGACGCATCGCTACGCTGGATTTGTGGCAGTGGGAGCGATCGTAATCCATTTCATTTTGCAATACTCGCGTTTTGGTATTGTCCCAGTGGCGGGCTTGATCGCGGGTCTGGCTTTAGCATCGCAGTCTGTTCTGGGCTTTGGGCTGACCAAGCAGAAGGATAAAGAAATCCGCAAAAAGATGGCGTTATTACACCGTTTGGTGGGGATGGTGATTGTCGTGGCGGTGCTTGTCCATCGCTTAGGATAAGGATTTTTTCGGGACATAGAAATTGCTAAGGGCATTGTAGGGTTGATAGCCTGCAATCAGATGAGCACTCTGTAGGGTCGATGGCCTGCCTCGACCGGGATTGTTATGTGGACTATTTGGTGAGGAAAAGGCAGGCCTTTTCCCTACACCGTGGTCGTTGGCCTTTTCCCCACATCGCGGTGGTTAGCCTTCCCTATTACAACAATTTTTGTTTAAGTGAAGAAAATTGGCTTTCTGCCGTCTGTCGAAATTCATTCTTATGCATTTAGAGTGGGGCAATGAGGTATTAAGAATCACGCCTCCTTTTCCTTTTTCGTGTGATTGTCCAGGCACGCTTTTGTGCCTGCTGCTGGAAACCACAGGGGGTTACCCCACAAAATTCTTGCAGGCGTGATCATAGTTTTATTGTTGACTATTCGATTTGACTTATTTCTTGAGATTTAAATAAAAAGAGGCGAC
>DIWN01000032.1 GCA_002423495.1 Anaerolineaceae bacterium UBA6105
AAGTTTGCTGCGCTTGTAGCGTCGCGGCGGTCGAATTTCATTTTCCATAATATCCTCCTCAGCGGAGCAAGTTAAAAATCAATATGCAGGGAAGGGAATTCCTTCCCTGCATTTATCGATTGTTAAACAGACTTAGTTAACCGGAACAAACGCACCGTTTTTCACTATGTGGAACTGTGGACCTTGAATGTTGCAATCTCCGACTGGAGCGCAAGTGTAAGTGCCACTGATGCCAGTCCAGTTGTTCAAATTACGCACCGCGTCAACCAGAGCACCACGGGGAATATAGAGTACGCCATCAGCACCAAGAACTGCCACATCACCGACTTTTTCAATAATGGCGGTGGTGCAGTCATAGCTGTTCCAGGTGAAGGGTGAAAGTTCGCCAGGACCAACCCCATAAGCAGCCTTGTAAGCTTCATCAAAAGCTGTCTTCTCGGGGGTCTGGGGTGGCGTTCGAGGCGTGGCATGGTAGGAGCCTTCACCATTCGCGCCAGCCCGATTCAGGAAATCGGTGCCAAAAGTGCCATCGCATCCGAAGAAGACTGCGTTCTCGAGACCAGTAGTCTTCATCTGGTTTGCCAAAACGCCAGCGTCCTGGGTGTAACCGCCGAAATAGATCAATTCGGGTGACTTAGCGGCAATCGTAGTTAGCACTGGGGTATAGTCCGCTTCTTTCGAAGTGATACCCACAAATTCAACTACTTCCCCACCAAGGGCCTCGAATTCTACCTTTACAATCTCAGCCAAACCCTTGCCATAATCCTCACCATCATGCATGACCGCGATCTTCCGGAAACCAAGTTCTTCGTAGATGAACGTGGCTGCGGCTTTTCCCTGGGCAGCATCGGTGAAGGGCACGCGATTAAATACAGCCGAACCTTTTTGGGTCAGAGTGGGATTTGTGGCTGAAGGGGAAAGCATGGGAATGCCTTTGGCTTCGTAGATTGGCATGGCTGCCGCGGTCGCGCCTGAGAAAAGATGCCCGGCAACGCCTACCAAAGTTTGATCCGCGACAAACTTGTTCGCAACTGCGGCTCCGCCTTCGGCGGCACCCTGATCGTCCTCAGCAACTAATTCAAACGAAAAACCATACAGAGGTTCAGCATCGGCAACTGCAATTTTTCCAGATTGTTCAGCGTCGATACCAAACGAGGCATCTCCGCCGGTCATCGGAGAACCCATACCGATCTTGATCGTTTGACCAGGCTCGATCTTGGCACATCCGTATCGATCCGCAGAACACACTGATGGAATATTAGTATCCACAACCTCTGCGGGTGCCTCTGTGGCTACTGCAGCTGGAGCACAAGCTGACAGTAAGAGAACGGCAACCATTACAACTATCAAAACTTTGAAATTCTTCATTTTTCTTCTCCTATTACTATGATCCTTGATCTGTTTTATGTGGCTATTAATTCAAATTAGAGAGTACAACAGAAAATCCAAAATTTTATCGTAGGAACAGAAAACAGCTTGTCAAATACGATCACAAATATAAATGGGACACCCCCTGTCACCAATTCCGAACGAACGAACAAAAGAAATAAGAGTTAAGTAAACATTATACTATCAATTATCAGATTTGGAACAGATTTTGTCAAGTTTTTGGTGGCAACAGATTACGTGTCAATATTTTCCTAAGTATTCTCCACAATCAAATGGATCCTGCCATATTCCCAGTCCTCACTAAACTCCATCAACGAGTATTTATCAGAAGAGCCTGGGAAGGACTTTTTGTTGCTGCTTCCCAGGCTCTACAATTTGCTTGCGCTTGACTTATCTGTTCAGTTGGTTGAAAGGATTGATCATGTTGGCAGAGTGAGCTTTGTAGAAATCTTCGCTCTTGGTGATGCTGATCCTCTTATCCAACTCGTCCAAATTGGTGTCGTCAAGCTTCTGCGCTTTTGATACGCTGCGGGCTTTTACATTGCTTACAGCGTGTGGCTTTCCGAAAAAGAAAGAGAAGATATTGATTTTCTTGGTGACTAACATTTCAAACTCCTTTTTGATCTAAGCACATTCAGTGGTCTATTCTCATGACAGTGAGGATCACCAGTCCCAGGTCATTGATCTTCGCCAGGATGCCGAGTAAAGCTGCCTGATCAATCGCCTGCCCGGCCAGTAGGGTTTTGCCGTCCTCTCTTGTGATGGTGAAACCGCCGAACCAATCTGACCAGCTCTCATCGAAAGTCCCTTTGACCTGAATTTCGTAGAATGATGGTGATTTCCACATTTGCTTGTTCGTCATGGTTTGTCTCCTGGTTTCTTTGTTGTTCTGAGCATAGTATCGCGGTCAACTTGATGAGTTGTCATCGTCAAAATTGATGATTTGGCAGGCTGAAACTTGATGATTTGGCAGGCTGAAACTTGATGATTCGGCGTAGAAAATAAAAAAATCCCCGCCTACTGACGGGGAAAGGATCGTTTGGAGGGTCTTAAGCTCAGATCAAGCCGAGATCGCGGGCTTTTTGGAGGGCTTCAAGCCGCCCGTGCACATCCAGCTCGAGATAGATGTTGCGGATGTGGGTACGAAGGGTGGATGGCGCGATCATCATCTCCCCAGCGATTTCTGGAACGGACAGGTGCGAGTTCAACAAGCGTAATACCTCCAATTCGCGCTCGCTCAATGGCTCCACCAGGTTGGCGCCAGCCGCACCGAGAGGAGCAGGGTTAGCTCTTTCGGGTTTGGGTGTCTCGTTTGGAAGGTTGAACGCAGCCAGGAGTTTTGTGATGTACTCGTATTTGAAACCCCGGCTGCGGATGCTTTTCAGCAGCGCTGCCATTGGAGCGCCCCTTTCCACAAAGATACGGACATATCCTTCCGGTTCAGCCGCTGCGAGGCAGCTTTCCAGAGCCTGCTGCGCCTCCTCCGCACGACCAAGTGCCTGCAAGGACAGCGCATAGATTGGCAATAACTTTATCCAGAGCAGGTTCCAGCCTTTTTGCTGGAGGTCGTCAAGCGTTTTTTCGAGTGTTTTGACCACATCCAGATAACGTTTTTGTTGATAGCGCAGTGACATTTCCATAAACATCTGTTTGTTGTTTTTTTCTTCTGAAAAGGTGGAGAAGAACTCGCTAAACTTGTGCGCAGCCTCAAGAACATCTCCTTTCGCCAGCAGGAGCATGATCTCGTTCTCGGCTGAAATTTTAGCAAACCAGGGAGAAATCGATCCTGTTGCCTGCATAGCTCGCTGATTGACTGCAAAAGCCTCTTCGAACTCTCCGGCAGCACCGAGGGCTTCGGAAAGGGACGTCAGTGCAAAGTGCACCGCATCGGCTTGCCCCCAGAGCTCTGCCAGGGCAACCCCTTGCCGTGCCAGAGAAACAGCCGATTCCAGTTCATTCCACTCGAGCAGGATATTACTCTTGGTGGCATAGGCGAAGGCCAGAACAGGGAACCTTTGCAAAGACTGCCCGGTTTCTTCTGTTTTGTAGACTGTGATCTGACAAAGTGAGAAGGCTTCGTGCAGGTGGCTTTGTAAGAGGTAGGCAAAAGCCAGATTGGAGCTTGTATGGAGGATTTCGTGGATCCTGCCAACTTTTTGCCCAACAGCTAGCGCTGCTTCGAACGATCGCGTGGCTTCACGAAAGTCACCTCGATATTGTAAAGCCAGGCCCTTGATGTTCAGCAAATGGGTGCGTGCTGCCCAATCCTGCTCCGGCAAATTCTCCATGGCGCGCTGCACAAATTCCAAAGCCAGCTCTGCCTCTCCGTTCATCCAGGCCAGATAAGCCTTAATCGCTGCCAGGTGGCTGCTCAGGTGCCTTCTTTCGGACTCCTTCTCCACATTGTCAAAGACTTCTTCAGCCTGCTGCAAGAGTTCATTCATTCCGGTCGAAGGGTCAGCATAGGCTTTAGCCCAGGCATATGCCATGCATAACCAGGGGTTGGATGAAACCTGATGACTGGGAAGTTCATCAAAATTTCTCAACACCTCAAATAGTTCCGCGTTTTCAAGCATCGCAAGGGCATTTCCAGCAACGGCTTGATGCACGCGGTCAATATCCCCGGCAGCCAGGGCGTGATGAATCGCTGCAGAGGGCATATGATTCTCGGCATACCAATCGCTGGCACGTTGTTGTAGCTCCGGGATACGCCCAGGACAAAATTGCTTTAATTGCTTTCGCAAAAACTCGCCAAACAGATTGTGATAGCGATACCAGCGTTGCTCCTCATCCAGCGGGATCAAAAACAAATTAGCGCGCTCCAACTGATCCAAATAGACCTGACTGCCGGGCTTGTCGATAACCGCATCGCAAAGGGGCGCGGTTAGTTGATCCAGGATGGAGGTTTGATACATAAACGAGCGAAGTTCCTCGGATTGCTGGCTGAACACTTCATCCAGCAGGTAATCCAGGATGAATCGATTTGAGCCCGAAAAAGTCTTGATAAAAAGCGAAACGCTTTCAGGCCCTTGCTTATTCAATCTTGCTTGCATCGAAAAAGCAGCCATTTGCAGACCGGCAATCCAGCCCTCGGTCCGGTCCTGAAGCGCAGCAATTTCTTGGGGCGATAGTTTGAAATTTAAAGCCCCCTGCAGAAACTGCTCGGTTTCTTCGTATCCAAAACGCAAATTTGTCGCTCTAAGCTCATTCAACTCGCGGCGGGACCTCCAGCGTGCAAGAGGCCAGGGGGGATCCATCCTACTGGTTGCGAGCAGGTGCAGGCTGTGGGAATCCTGCGGCAGATGTTCAATCAGGAAGATCAAATCCTGATGGATCTGGCTCTCAGAAAGGGCATGAAGGTCATCCAGCACCAGGCATATGGGATCATTGAGGGTTGATAACTGATTGATCAATTCTGTAATCTGGACTTCCATTGAACCGGATTGAGGCGCGCGTAAAGCCTGGAGGATGGAGCTGCCAATGTTGGCCTGCTGAACCTGCTCAATGGTATTCAAAGCGGCAACAAAGTAAGTCCAGAAGCGAGCCGGCGTGTTTTCGCCTTTCTCCAGTGACAGCCAGGCAACTTGAAGGTTCGACTGGGCTTGCCACTCGCTGAGCAAGGTGCTCTTCCCATAACCAGCTGGAGCAGAGATGAGAGTCAGGCGGCAACCCCGGGCGATTCCATCATTCAGCCGGGTGACTAAATCGGTCCGGCTGACCAGATTGCCATGCAGGGGAGGAACATGAACTTTGGTTGCGAGCAGGTTATCTGGCACGTTCTTTCTCCTTGAACGCTGGATCGCTTTTCATTATACGGGATAATCCATAAAACCCCTACACGCATGAAGAAAAGCTACTCATTGGTCAGGAGCTGTTCCTTGCCGAATTAGCAATAACCCACGTCCGTTTGGCTGGCACTCATCAGGAAACATCTCTTAAAATTTTTGGAATCAAGGTTTTGGATTGAGAAATCAACCTCAAGATACTAAGCAAAAGTACAGCAATTCCGTTTGTAAAGAGGCGCCAACTATCTACACAGGTTGTATGCGTATATAATAATAGCAGGTATCATTGTTAAGTATGAAAACAAATGACATCAATTACGCAACAGATAGGAGGCAAAGTGAACAATTTGGATGAAGACTATGCAGCAGGGGTCCTGGAAAATTGTACTCCCCCTTGCCTTTCACTCTACCAACCTACGCATCGGCACCATCCGGACAATCAGCAAGATTCGATCCGGTTTGGGAACCTTGTGAAAACGCTGGAAGAATCGCTCCTTAAACAAGTTTCAAAGAAAGAGATCCGTCAATTGTTAGAACCGTTCATGGCACTGGCTGACGACCACGGCTTCTGGAACCATACCTCTGATGGGCTTGCCGTGCTGGGCGCAAAAGATTTTTTCCGAATTTACAAACTCCAGCGTCCTGTCGCTGAATTGGCGATAGCGGCGGATAGCTTTCATATCAAACCCCTGATTCGCATCCTGCAATCCGCAGATCGTTATTACGTTCTCGGGTTGAACCGACAGGAGGTCAAGCTTTTCGAAGGTAATCGTGATGCGATGGATGAGATTGAATTGCATCAGGATGTGCCACGCAAGCTTACAGATGCGCTGGGGGAAGAATTGACTGACCCGCATCTCACCGTCGCTTCGTATGGCGGCAAAGGTGGATCTCAGTCCACCATGCACCATGGCCATGGCGGAAAGAAGGATGAGGTAGACAAGGATGCAGAACGCTTCTTCCGCATCGTTGACCGAGGGATCCTTGAGCATTACTCTAAACCATCGGGCTTGCCGCTGATCCTCGCCGCACTTCCCGAGCATCACCATACATTTCACGAACTTAGTGTCAATCCATTTCTGACAGACGACAGCATCGATATCCATCCGGATTCCCTGCCATCGATTGACGAACTCCGTGTACGCGCCTGGCAACTTATGGAGCCTTACTATGTGGCACGCCTGGCTGCACTGGTCGAGGAGTTCAATAACGCAAGGTCCCAAAATCTCAGCGACGACAATCTGGCCCAGGTCGCCAGGGCGGTTGTGGGCGGGCGTGTGGCCACCCTGCTGATTGAAGCCCAGCGCGAAATTCCCGGTCGGATTATCGAAGCGACGGGTGATATCGAGTTTGGCGACCTGTTACATCCGGAGCTTGATGACGTGCTTGATGATTTAGCAGCATTAGCTCTTAAGATGGGTGGGCAAGTGGTGATTGTGCCGACTGACCGGATGCCGACAAAGACTGGAATAGCTGCGATTTACCGTTATTAAAGTCCACCTTCCTCGGCATTAAGGCGTTAAAAAGTCGGGCGAGCATGTTTATGTTAGGGATGAGTTCAAAGCCACCGATTTTGCACTAAAGGGATTGAGAGCCAAATTCGCAGATTTGGAAAACGTTGCGTGGTATTCTTGAGATGCACTTCTCTTTCCCTAAGGATTGATCAACGAGCTCACCTACGGTCAGATCAGCTGGCAGTTGCAGCAGCAGAATGCCTTGGTGTTTGCAGAGCCCACCGCACATGGCAGTAAATCAAGCTGGTTACAAATTGGCAATTTTTTGTTATTGATCGAAAAAGTGTACTGGTCAATAAAAATATCGTTTTTTGGGAATGGAGTCAGATACCCCTGATCTTTTCAAATACAGACAGCCAGCATGATCAGAAAATCAAAAATGCAGGTCGCTTCAATTTTTTTATTCGCAACAACTTCTTAAGCCACAAAGGAGTTTACAACTCAACCCCAAAGGCAGCTCTCACCACTAAACCAACACCAAAGGACAATACTGCCACCCCCATGCTGATTAGGAACATCTCAAGGAAACGCCGTTTAAATGACAAGTCTTTTGCCACAGAAATGTAAAAATTAAAGCCAAAGATAATCAGCACCGCGATTATCAAAGTCGCACCAAGGCTAAAATAGATCCCCGCATCATCCTGCGGTATTAAAAGATACGGCAGAATGAGCAAAATAACAGTGAGTATATAGGCAAGGCCAGTATACAGCGCTGATCGGAGCGCTTTAGGATTGTTATCTGCTCGAGCCGAAAGATATTCGGAGGCCGCCATTGAAAAAGAAGCCGCAATCCCGGTTACCAAACCGCTGATCACAACTAGTTTGCCAGTTTGCAGCGCAAGGGTTAGCCCTGCCAGGGTGCCAGTCAGTTCAACCAATGCATCGTTAAGACCCAATACGATGGAACCCATGTAAGAAAGGAAATCTTCCTCGATCATCCCAGCCAGTGATTTCTCGTGGTCTTCCTCATCTTTTCCGAGTTGAGCTGCTCCTGGCACCACCGAATCAAATTCTGCATATTCAGCTGAGCCCGCTGCTTCGTCTTTTTCGAGCAGTTTAATCGTAAAAGTAATTCCCAAAACGCGTGCCATTAAAACTGCAAAAAATGCTTTAAAGTAATTCGGTTTAACTTCTGTATTACTGATCTTTTTCCAAAATTCATAATGGCGCATCTCAGTGTCTGACATTTCCCGAACGACCTCAGAATTGTGAGGGTCTTTGATCAGCCTCGCCAGTCTGCCATAAATCACATACCCGGTCATTTCATCCTTTTGAAACCTGATCACTTTTTTTAATTGGTCTTCATTCATTGAAACGCTCCTTATGGATACCTAAATTCCATCTCTGATTCTTTTTGCCAATATTTTCACCCTGGAAGCCTATTGTGGCTGACCTCTTGTATTGTAGCATTTTTCTTGATCCCGCTATCTTTTTTTGCGTTAAATTTAACAAAGTTGGCCAATTAAAAAGAAAATTTCAGCCCAGTCCAAATTTGATTATTTGCTTTCACGAAAGGCATTCACATCTGCCTGGCTGGGCAAATAGGGCATACAAAATAATGTACAAGGGCTGCGGTCGTGGCGCCTTTTGAAAACAATAGCTTTGGCTTCTAACTTTATACAAAGATTGTATATACTAGCGAATATTTTATATAATCATAAAAAAATTGACAACTTAGAGGTTGTATTTTTCGAGGTTAAGATGAAGAAAATTCTCGCAACACTAGTGCTTGTTGCCCTGGTGGCAACGGCTTGTAATCTGGCGGTGAATAGCGACCCAACAAATTTAACGCAACAGAATGACTCACAAACGGAGACTATAAAACCAATGGAAGAAACAGCAATTGATAATACCTATACCAAACAAGAAGGCGTGGAAGTCATCTACTTTGCCGGCGGCTGTTTTTGGGGGATCGAAAAGCTGATGCAGTCAATTCCCGGCGTAGTGGAAGCAACCAGTGGATACGCCAATGGGCTGGCGGAAATCGTGCCAACCTATGAGCAGGTTGTTAAAGGGGACACCGGCTATCGTGAAACAGTCCGGGTTGAATACCAACCGGATAAAGTCAGCCTGGATGCCCTGATTTTCGCCTACTATCAC
This sequence comes from Anaerolineaceae bacterium UBA6105, assembly GCA_002423495.1. Lineage (GTDB taxonomy): Bacteria > Chloroflexota > Anaerolineae > Anaerolineales > Anaerolineaceae > Mesolinea. The sequence continues at coordinate 8,789 of DIWN01000032.1, forward strand.
GTTATCGACCCAACAGTGGCTAACGCCCAGGGCAATGACGTTGGCACGCAATATCAAACTGGCATTTATTACACAAACGATGACGCGAAAAATACCGTTGAACGCGTGACTGCCATCGTAAAAGAACGGTATGAGGAATTTGTTGTGGAAATTGAGCCCTTGCAACGCTTCTATGAAGCGGAAGAATATCACCAGGACTACCTGGTCAAGAATCCAATGGGCTACTGCCACATTCCCGGGGATGAAATATCTGCTGTCACCAACATGATTGTCGATCCTGGCAACTACCAACGTCCGACGGACGAGGCGATCAAGGCGATGCTCACCGAGCTGCAATACAATGTGACCCAGAATGCAGGCACTGAAGCGGCATTTCGTAATGAATATTGGGATAACCACGCCCGCGGACTTTACGTGGACATCGTTACTGGCGAGCCTCTTTTTTCGTCCAACGACAAGTTTGATAGCGGAACCGGCTGGCCGAGTTTCTCAAAAGGCATCGATGAAAATACCTTCGTATACATCGTTGACGAGTCTCTTGGTATGCCCCGCACCGAGGTCCGCAGCCGCGCTGGAAACTCACATTTGGGGCATGTGTTTTATAACGAGGGCCTGTCGCCAACCGGCACACGCTTCTGCATCAACAGCGCCGCTCTGAGATTTGTGCCTTACGAGAACATGGAAGCTGAAGGATACGGCTATCTGATGGACTTTATCGACTGAAGCCGATAAGAACACGGTCGGATTTCCGAAAGTAAAGATCAAGGGTTCTGCTAAACTCTGATCATAGAAATATTCTGCCCTATGGGCTGCTGCAGGGTTGCAAAAATTGTTTTGTTTGCCAGCAATACCCCTATTAGAAAGGTATTGTTATCGGATTTAAGAGTATTGTCCAACTGAACCTGGAAAACTGGAGTAAACACATCCTCATTGAAGCCTTCATTATCCAGGTTCAACGAGTGGGTGAATTTTTTTGATGGGAAAGTGAAGGTTAAAAACAGTTTTTCTCGAGGTCAGGAGGTAAAAGAAGACCGATAAAAATCCAAACAATGTTGAAAAAGCACAGGATAAGATCGACTCCTCCTTGCCGCATTCAAACATGGAGCACGATCACGAAATGTCCAAAATGGAGCATGATCACGGCAAGATGTCGAACCATGTTGATGCTCACGCCGGACATGATATGAACATGCAGGAAATGGATGCGAAGGCGGAAGGCTCTTCTGGTCACGACATGTCTGGAAACCATGATGAACATAAAGGCGACAGCGCTCATGTGGATCACAGTGGGCATGAGGAAATGTTCCGTAAAAAGTTTTGGATTTCATTGGTACTTTCGATCCCCGTATTATTTTTTAGTCCATCAATTCAATCCTGGTTGGGATACAGCGCCCCGGAATTTCCGGGCAGCAACTGGATCACCCCGGTCTTTTCAGTGATTGTCTTCTTATATGGTGGACTTCCCTTTTTAAAGATGGCAGTTCCTGAACTTAAGAACCGCAAGCCTGGGATGATGACTTTAATTTCACTGGCAATCAGCGTGGCTTTTGTTTACAGCGTAGCTGCGCTGTTTCTGCCTACCAGCGTCTCATTCTTTTGGGAATTGGTCAGCTTGATTGATATCATGCTTTTAGGGCACTGGATTGAAATGCGCAGTATACGGCAAGCCTCGGGAGCATTGAACGAACTGGCACGCTTAATGCCCGACACAGCCGAACGAATTCTGCCGGATGGCGCCACGGAAACCGTCGCTGTAAGCCAATTAGAGAATGATGATTTGGTTCTAATTCGCCCGGGGACAAGCGTACCGGCAGATGGTGAGGTACAGGAAGGCGAATCGGATGTCAATGAAGCTATGCTAACCGGAGAATCGATGCCCGTGAAAAAGCAGGTGGGGGATAAGGTAATCGCTGGCACGATCAATGGGGACGGCAGCCTGAGGGTTAAGATAACCGCCACTGGCGGCGAAACTGCTCTGGCAGGTATTATGCGATTAGTAGAGCAAGCGCAACAGAGTAAATCCAAAACCCAGGTTCTGGCAGACAAAGCTGCCGGATGGTTGTTTATGTGGCATTGGGTGTAGCTGCAATTACGGCAGTGGCTTGGACGATCGCCGTTGGGTTTAATGTAGAGGTTATCGCTCGTGTTGCAACTGTTTTAGTTATTGCCTGTCCGCATGCTCTGGGGCTTGCTGTTCCTCTGGTAGTCGCAATTACAACCGCAATGGGTGCGCAAAATGGCATTCTTGTTCGGGATCGTTTGGCGCTTGAGAACGCCCGTAAGATTGACATAATCGTTTTTGATAAAACCGGTACATTGACCGAAGGTAAGTTTGGTGTGGTTGCTATAAAAACTGTAAAAGATTTAAGCGAAGAAGAAGCCTTGGCGTTAACTGCAGCAATTGAAGGCGACTCGGAACATACCATTGCCCGTGGAATTCGCAAATCTGCCGAAGAACGGCAACTTTCTTTACCTGACATCTCAGGTTTTGAAGCTATTAAGGGACGTGGCGTTAAAGCCATATATGATGGTCATTCTGTTTATGTCGGCGGTCCCCGGTTATTGGAAATGCTTAAAATTGACCTGCCCAATGAACTTGCTGAATTCGAACGTCAAGCCAGTCAAAAAGGACAAAGTGTTGTAAACCTGGTTGAAGAAGGCACAACTGGTTCCCGTGTAATTGCTGGCTTTGCATTGGCTGATGTTATCCGGCCAGAAAGCAAGACCGCTATTCAAAAACTCCATGAGATGAACATTGAAGTAGCCATGCTGACTGGTGACAGCAAAGCAGTAGCAAAGGTTGTTGCGGACGAGCTTGATATTGAAACTTATTTCGCTGAAGTTTTGCCTGAACATAAAGATCAAAAAATCATAGAACTTCAAAAACAGGGAAAAAGTGTCGCAATGGTTGGCGATGGGGTTAACGATGCGCCAGCGCTTACCCGCGCAGACGTGGGTATTGCGATTGGCAGCGGTACTGATGTAGCCATCGAATCAGCAGGTATTATCCTGGTGAAGAGTAATCCCCTGGATGTTGTTAAGATCTTCGACCTTAGCCAGGCCAGTTACAAAAAAATGATTCAGAACCTGGTCTGGGCAGCTGGGTACAACATTGTGGCCTTACCTTTAGCTGCCGGCGTATTAGCACCATTTGGCATTCTGCTTTCTCCGGCTGTCGGAGCTGTGCTTATGTCGCTTAGTACGATCATCGTCGCGATCAATGCCCAATTGCTGCGTACGCATCGCCTGTAATCTCGTAATTTTGGAGTATATATATTATTTCGAGATTTGCCAGAAGCAAATTCTGCCAACTGCAGCAAGGCAGAAGGTGTAATTGCCTTCCGGTTCTACTTCCCTGCATGATCCAAAAAAGCGGAAACCCACACCAGCGGGGCGTTCCAGTTGATGGCGACCTCGTTGGTTGTGTAGGATTGGACGTCATCCAGGTAGCGCTTTGAAGGCGGCAGGCTCATCAGGTCAGCCGCGTCTGAGGGCGGGTCGCTCGGGCTGAAGTTGGGTCCGCCTGAAAGCGCGCCGGGAGGGGGCGCGGGGAAGCCGCGCGCCGGGTCATTAGCCCAGAACCTGTGATGCGGATGCAACATCGGGTAGGAGCCATAGCCCACGACAAAGCTCTTGTTCAAAGCGTTTCGCCCCAGGAGGTAATCCATGCTTAGGCGCACGCTATCGAGATAGCGCGCCTCGCCGCAAGCTGATCAGGCCAGAGTAAAAGTAATAAAAAAAACATCAGGAATAATCTGAAAGAAATTTTCATCAAACTCTCTCTTAACCGTCTGCTCTGATGCAGGCAGCTATGATGTTGATTATTTTCGATTGAAGCAGCTGTTGATCCTTTTGCATATGCTTGTCAATCATCATTAATATTGTATAATCTGCATTGTACAAATAGGAGAAACTATGACTGCAATCAACGACCTGCCTGATGAACCAAAATATTCTGTACAAAGAGTCAGCGACCTGACCGGCATTAATCCTGTGACTTTACGCGCCTGGGAAAGACGCTACGGCGTTATAAAACCAGGTCGGGATGAGAATCGATATCGGCTCTATTCAGACCGGGATCTGGCCATTTTGAGGTGGCTGATCAATAAGAAGAACAGCGGTGTCTCGATCAGCACAGCCTCCGCGAACTTGCTTGATATGATCGCGCAGAATAATTGGCCAGAAGTTATCCCGTTTGGGATCGCCCAGGCAAAAACGGTCAGTTCAGTTCCAGCGCAGCGTTACGCTGAGGATCTTTTTGCTTTATTAAAGAAGCATAATGAAGTTGACGCGGCCAGGCTTTTTGAGGACGTGATCTCCAAATTTGACCTTGAAACGCTAATCGAAAAAATCATCACACCCACGCTTATCTCTATGGGGGAAGCCTGGTTCAGAGGGGAGCTGATGATCAGTACCGAGCACTTCGCGACGGCTTTCGTGCGCAGCAGATTGAACAATCTCTATATTTCACTACCGATCGTCAATAAAGGACCTGGAATATTGATTGGTGGTGCGCCGACTGAAGAACACGAGATGGGCGCTTTGATGATGGCTGTTCTCTTGCGGAATCGCGGTTACAGGGTGGAGTTTTTGGGCGCTAACCTGCACCTGGATGATCTGGTGGACTACGCTCGGCAGGAAAAACCAGCCATGATAGTGCTTACTGCCAGCACAAACCGGGTTGCCATGGAGTTGCTGCGGGCGCAGGCGAAGCTCAATACGATTTCACCTGCCCCAAAATTTTGTTATTCCGGTTTTGCTTTTGATTATTATCCTGAACTGGTTGATAAGATCCCTGGTATCTATCTTGGAAATTCGATGGTCAAAGCCCTGGACCAGATAAAGCAGTTGTTGAGCGAATAACAGAAAAGTATTTATTGCAAAAAAAATCACAACCGCCCAAGTCAGGCGGTTTTTTTATATAAGCTGTCATGTGCCTTTGTTCATACGCTTCATAGTTTAAATAGAAAGAGTTGGCATTTTTTTGCCAACTCTTTTTGTCAATCAGTTGCTATGTTTACTGTGGAGGCAGAAGCACCGCATCGATGACGTGAATGACGCCGTTGGAAGCTTCTACATCGGTGATGATGACTTCAATCGTATCGTTCAGGTAGACCTTACCATCTTCGACTTTGATGGTGACAGCCTCGCCCAGCACGGTGTCGGCGCTGGGCAGGGTGACTACATCTTCGGCCATGACCTTGCCAGAAACGACATGGTAGAGCAAGATGGACTTGAGCTGTTCGAGGTTCTCGGGGAGCAGCAAGGTTGCGATGGTGCCTTCGGGAAGTTTCGCGAAAGCGTCGTCGGTTGGGGCAAAGACAGTGAAGGGACCTTCGCCTTTGAGTGTGTCGACCAGGTCGGCAGCGCCAAGGGCGGCGGCGAGGGTGGTGAAGCGGCCGTCAGCCACGGCTGTGTCGACGATGTCGGACAATTCAGGTGCGGGAATAGCGGTAGGCTCAATGGTTGGGATCGGCGTGGGCTGGGGTGCACATGCCGCGAGAGCGATAATCGCCACGAGTGTGATAGAAAGTAAATTCAAGGTTTTCATTTTTTCTCCTATGTTAATGTATAAAGGTTTGTACAACTTATAACTGCATATTAGCAACACGCATTTCCTTGTACAAATAAATGTAAAATGTTTCTTGACAAATTGAAAAATGCTGTTCTTCCCAATCGGAAAGGATAGGGTGAAAGGTGGTGAATCTCCAGTTAAAGGAAGCTTTTTCGGGAAAATCTTTTAGGAAGAAGATGGGCGTCACCAATCACTGTATAATCAATAAATCGATAATATGCAATTAGAGTTGGAGGGAGAGATGGCAAAAAAGCAGGTTTCGCGCTTCCAAATATTAATACAAAAACTGGTTGCCACGCCAGCGGTATCGAAAGTGCTTTCAGTTTTTTGGCATCACCTTGACCGGGCTTGTTTAAGGTTGAGCAAAGGCAGAACTTCCCTAACCGAGATTTTTGCGGGCATGCCCATGGTCCTGCTCACCACCACTGGCGCTCGCAGCGGATTGGCACGTACCCTGCCGGTTTTGTGTCTCCGCGATGCGGAAAAGCCGGAAGTCATCGCGGTTTCAGCAGCCAATTGGGGCAGTGAAAAGATGCCCTCCTGGTACTACAACCTGAAGGCCACCCCGAGGGCGAGCGTATTACTGGACGGCAGGCAGAGGATCTGCAGCGCGCGGGAGGCGCAAGGGGAAGAATACGAGCGCTACTGGAAAGTGGCTGAAGCAACTTTCATGGGCATGCAGCATTACCGCCAGCGCGTGGGGGACCGGCGCATCCCGATCATGATCCTGAGCGAAGAAGGCGAAAAATCCTAAAAGCTGTTTCCAAATCCTCATTAATCGCCCCCTCCCATTGTGGATTGCTATTTACCATTCTTTTTTCACCTTATAATACTTAGTATCATGGCGAAGGCAACAACTAAAACAAATAATGCCACTCTGACAATGAGTCCGGGAATTCTTGAGCAAATTGCTAAGAACATCGAACAGGTTGTCTGGCTGCGAGATTACAATACCGGCGATATACTCTACATCAGCCCGTCGTTTGAATCTGTTTAGGGGCGTTCCTGTGAAAGTCTTTATGCCAACCAGAAAGTCCTGATTGAAAGCGTTCACCCGGAGGACAGGGTGCAGGTCATGGTCGCGCGCGATCACAGCACTCACAAACCGTTTACCCAGGTCTACCGCATCATTCGTCCGGATGACAGCCTGCGTTGGATTTCTTGTCACGCCTTCCTTGTGCATGATGATGCAAACAACAGAGACTACCAGGTCAACATCGCCCAGGACATCACCAAGCAGAACCAGGTTGACCAGGCTTTGCGCAAAACGCTTGATCGATTCCGTGAACAATTTACGCTCAGCCGGCGCATGAGCCTGACACGAAAGCCGGAAGCGGTCCTAAAAACCCTGATGTCCGCGCAGGAACTTCGCCCTGCGCAGCGCGCCGCCTTGCTTTTCTTTAACGATCCTAAAGCGGGACCCAACCATGGAGTGGAACTGACTGTTGCCTGGCTATCCCACCAGGGTAAACCCGCATGGTTGAGTGAAACAAGCCTGTATGAGGAAATGGATTTTTGGAATCTTGTCCAGCCAAGCCGGTCGATGATTATCAATAGTGTCAGTGATAATCCTCGCATTTCCACTCTCTTGCGGGAGATTTTACTGGAAGGCAAAATCCAATCCTTTGTCCTCTTCCCTATAGTAACTTCGGGAATCTGGCTGGGATGCCTGGCAGTTTACTTTGAAGAAGATGTGCAATTGAGCCATATTGAACTTGCGCATTTTAAAAGTACTCATAGGTCAGGCCACCATCACCCTTTACAATCTCAAATTGCTAAAAATTGAGGAGGAACTTCGTCGTGAAGCTGAGCGGGCAAATGAGATAAAAACTGAATTTCTCGCGATGATATCGCATGAATTGCGTACCCCTCTCACTTCCATTATCGGATTTACCACCACCTTATTGGCAGAGGATGTTACCTGGGAGCCGCAGGAACAGCACGAATTTATCCAGACTATTCAACAGGAATCCTTCCGCCTCCAGGAATTGATCGACCATTTGCTTGACCTTTCCCGCCTGGAAGCTGGCAGAATGCCAATTCAGATGAAACCTCATTTGCTGCATGAGGTCATTCAGCAGGCATTGCCACAGTTACACATCCTCACCGCTGACCATCATTTTTCAGTCCACATTTCAGACACATTGCCTCCTGTTTTAGTTGATGATAAAAGGATTGCCCAGGTAGTTGTAAACCTGGTACGTAATGCTGCCACTTATGCCCCAAAAGGAAGCGAAATTAATCTCTCTGCCAATGTGCGAGGGGATTTTATCCGGGTCAACGTAAATGACCAGGGACCTGGAATTCCTCCTTCAGAACGTGAGCGGGTTTTCCAGGCTTTCCGACGCGGAGTCGCCGCGGAAAGTGGCATAACCAAAGGAGCGGGCTTGGGATTGGCAATTTGCAAGGGGCTGATAGAGGCCCACGGCGGGCGGATCTGGATTAAAAATAAATCCTTACCGGGAACAACCGTCTCTTTTACAGTACCCCTCACACAAAAAAACACCTTGAGAAGCCCTTTGATAAGGAGTAACCGCGATGGGAAACATTTTAATCGTCGAAGATGACCCAAACATCCGTAAACTGGTGCGCGTCAACCTGACCAAACGTGGATATTCAGTCAGTGAAGCTGAGGATAGTCACCAGGCGATCGCGCATTTTCAGTCTGAGCCTATTGACCTGGTTTTACTTGACCTGATGCTTCCCGGACTCTCGGGAGTGGATGTATGTAAATGGATCCGTGAACGTTCTGACGTGCCGATTATCGTTTTGAGCGTGCGCGTAGAGGAAGATCTGAAAGTGGCCGCCCTCGACGCAGGCGCAGACGATTACGTTACCAAGCCATTTGGTTCTGATGAACTCTTGGCAAGGGTTCGCGCTTTCCTTCGCAGATCTTATGTTTCAGCAAAGGCTGACGAAAAGAAAATCCAAATTGGAGAACTCACCATCGACCTGGACGCCCGAAGGGTGTTAATCAGCGGAGTCTACCTGCACCTTACCAGGACCGAATACGCTGTAATTGCTGTTCTGGCGCACCGCATGGACGCCATAGTTACCCACGATGAGATCTTGGTCCAGGTTTGGGGTCAGGAATACCGGGGTTCAAATCACTATCTGCACACTTACCTTGGCCGTCTGCGGAGAAAACTGGGCGAATACGGCGATCTGCTTGAGATTGTGCCAGGGATGGGATACAACCTGCATTCCACAAAGCTCTTTTAGCCCCAATATTTTCCACAAAATTGATCAAGCACGAGGATTATGACCTTGTGCTTTTTTGTTCTCCTTTTAGATCGGAGGAACATTGTTAAGGGTATTTATAGGTTCTGTTCGGGACATCGACAGACCCATTAGGCTAATATGTTAGTGTAGGCGAAAAGTATCTTAAGAAAGGAGCCTCATGGGTTACAGATCCAATAAAAATGCCGCAATTGACGAGCTGACCCTCAATAAACCAATAAGCAACCTGGATAATAACGGTCACAATCCCAAACCACTGGCAATTCTCATCCAGCCCAACATCGGATTGGAAGAAGATATTCGTCTTCCGGTTGTAGAAATACTTAATAGAAGCCTGGCCAATGAATCGATATTATCCCAAAAAACGCGCAGCGCGCTTTGGAACTCAAGCGGCTCACGTTTCTTTGAACTGCATATCTTTTTTGAGACCCAATATAAGCAATTGGATGAGATTTCGGACAAGATTGCTGAACGGACCAGAATGCTCGGAGGAGTAGCCCTTTCCAGCTTTACGCAGTTCCTTGCTCATTCGCAGCTGGAAGGAGAGTCAGCTAATGTCCCGGATATTTTGCATCTGCTGGCAGACCACGAGTCGATTATTCGCTTCTTGCGGGGGGACATCAGGCAGGTCAGCGAAGAATATGAAGATGAGGGCACGGTTGAATTGCTGGTTGGAGTGATGAGCCTGCATGAAAAAATGGCCTGGATGCTTCGATCTTATATTGAGAACGAACCAGTAAACGGCGGAAACAAGAAAAGGAATCAAATAGATGAATAACCAAAAATTAGCGAAGAAGATTCAACAGGACACCGAGGACCTTCGCCGCGACTTGAATAAGTTGATGGAAAATAGCGTGTCAAACGTAAGTGATGGCTTTGAAAAAATGAAAAGCGACACAAAAGAGACTGTTTCAGACGCGGCAAAATCAGTACAGAAGGATGTAAAACACGGCTTGGGTCAGTACAACGCAAAAGTCCAGGAATATGCCAATAAAGTCTCAGATGGATTTGGCGACACGGTTGTGAAGTACCCCTGGGTCGCCATAACAGTTGGTATGGGGATTGGTTTAATTCTGGGCGGCTTGCTCAAACCATCCCGGTCAGCCTAAGGGATCAGAAAAAAATTTGATCAAGAAGATGAGGAAACATGCTAGAAAATAACGTTTTTGAAGGCAAGTGGAAACAATTCCGCGGTCAGGCAAAGATCTGGTGGGGAGAACTGACTGATGATGATCTTGATAAGGTCGATGGAAACTTTGATAAGTTGATCGGACTTCTCCAGGAAAAATACGGATATACCCAAAATCAAGCTCAAGAAGAATGGAAAAAGAGGACACAATGACAGAATACAAGGAAGTAAATACAACACATCATGAATCCGGACAAGCTGAGAGAGCAACTACTTTTAAAGCCACCCAGATAATTTGGTTAGTAATGGGGATTCTTGAAGTAGTGCTCGGGCTTCGTTTCCTTTTCAAATTAATAGGCGTAAACGCGGCGAATACTTTTGCCACCTTTCTCTATAACCTGACCGGCATCTTTGTTGCTCCCTTTGCCAGTTTGACCGGTGCTCCGGCTGCCGGCGGAATGGTTTTTGAGTTCTCCACCATCATCGCGATGATTGTTTATGCATTGGTTGGTTGGGGACTTGTACGTTTGATTAATGTTCTCTTTTATAAACCACGCGGCGCGGTCAGCACCAGGCAAACTATCGTTGCTGAGCAGGCTCCAGACTTGCCTGTGAGCGACAACAGTCAGACCACTACCACCACCACTGATAACGAGCGTATTTGAAGTACAGTTTCGCGCTATCGAACGAAAGGAGAAATATGAACTTCTGGAACTTTATTACCTGGTTGACTGCCGGAGCCGTTGTAGGCTGGTTTGCAAGCAGGATGGTTGAAGCTCAAAGAAAGCGGAAGGACGAGGATTTTCCTGTCGCTTGAAGAGGATCAAAATCGGACATAAATTTCAGCACCGGAAATACAAGCAGTCATTTCTAACCTGGAATTGCCAAACGTCAAAAAAATTGCACATAGCTTACGTGCAAGCCAAATATTAAATAGGAGAAGAAAATGAACATTATTATTTACTTGGCAGTAGCAGCAGTAATTGGATGGGTCGCGTCCATACTCATGAAAGATCGCAAAAACATCCTGATCAATATCCTCGTCGGAATTGCAGGTGCTTTCATAGCTGGTTGGTTTATCACCCCCCTGCTAAAAATTGGAACGATCAACGATGCAATCACGATTGAAACAATGTTGGTAACGCTTCTTGGTGCGGTCATCTTGATTGCGGTCGTTCGCTTCCTACGTCGCAGACTATAAATTCTCGCAGTCGGATTTCTTCGAACGCCAATCCGACACACTTTCCCCGGCAGGGGTGGATCAACATCACCCCTGCTAAAATCTAACAAACTGATTTTATTTTGGTATTGTGACAGGGTTGAAAAGATCAAGAGGAGAGCAAATGGCAAGATCAGTTGGAAAATCACTATCAGGTTTCATAAAAGGAAAAGCATCAACGCCATTGACCCAATCATTTTTAACCGGCATCAAACGTGGAATCAATTTTTTTCTTGTTACAGAGGAAGACTTGGCGCAAGCAGGTGTCTACCTGGGCTATTTTCATGCAGATGATATGGAAAACACGGGAAATGTACGTGACGGGAATGGCGAAAGCGCACAGATGTATTAATCCATAATTCGAGCCCGCCTGGACGGAAAACCATTTTTTAATCTTGCTTTCCAAAAAGATAAGGCGAGTTAGGAATTTTTGAAATCAGGACCGTTAGGTCCAAAGCCAAAAGTCAGAAGACTTGAGGCATCCAAACAAAATTGTAAGCACCAATCAAAAGGAGAAATCTCATGACAACAGTAATAATCGTTATAGTAGTTCTCTGGCTCTTGGGCTTTTTTGGCCAGAGAGTCATCCCCAGTTTTCCAAAAACCGGAACTTGGATCCACACCCTGATCGTCATCGCGATCATTTTGCTCATACTGGACCTGCTAAAAATAATCTAACCCACTCCCCGCTACTATGGGAGCCGCAGTACCTCAAGCTCCTTACTTCACATTTGGCCAGTCAATTTGTGTGAGTGGAAGGATAAGACTGCAAATGTTTATGTGTATTGAGAAATCACTCAAGCCGGAATTGATCCTCAGGCATGATTTACGCAGACGGATTAAATAAAAAAACTCCGGGCAACTCACACAACGAGCTGCCCGGAGTTCCTAAAGAATGGACCCTATTCTTTGTCCATGTCCTGCAATTGTTGGCTGACCACAGCCAATTGATTTTCCAGCCAGGCTTTGCGCTGGGTTATTGCTGCTTTGATATCAGCTTGTGGCGCATCAGTTTGCGCCATGCCCCAACCAAAACCGCTGCGGAAAAATCCGCGCCCTCTGCCGCGTCCACTGACGCGTCCTGCAAAACCCCCACCGCGTCCTGCGTAAGCTCCTGCGTAACCTTCTCCGCAAGGCCCCATTCCACGTCCATTCGGTCCCGTTCCAGTCGGTCCAGTTCCATCAAATCTTGGCATATCTATCTCCTTGTTTTTCTGTTTAATTAGCGTCTGTTCATCCGGTTTCCACGCCGGCGTCCAAAGAAGCGACCGAATGTGGAATCCCACATGCTTCCGCCTCTGCGAAAAGCTCCGCCAGGTGTTGGGGTTGTGTTTGCGATCTTACCGGTGTTCTCACCAGTCGTTCCACAGTTTCCCATTCCCCGTCCTGTTCGTGAGCCCTGACCCATAGGTCCAGTTCCATCTCTTGTGGGCATATTTGCCTCCTTTTATCCTTTCTGAATCTTAGCGAACAATTTATCGATTATTACGTTGGTCTTTTCCAACTCTTGTGTCCAATATTGCAAGGCTTCTTCGCCTTGCGCGGTCAAACGGTAAGTACGTCGAGGGGGGCCTTGTGTCTGGTCAGTATCCCAGTCCGACTCGATCCATCCCAATGTTTCCATTTCACGCAAAGTGCGATAAACAACACTCGGGTGAATGGTCGTCATGTCGATTTCGTTGAGTTCAGACAAGAGACTATACCCATGACCTGGCTTTTCCTTCAGCAAAACAAGCAATGTGGGCTCCAGCAACGATACAACCAGGGGGGAGTGAATCTCCTCACCTCTTGAACCTGCTCTCATTGCCCAACCTCTTCCGCGTCTTGGCATATTTACGTACCTCCTTTCGATCACACACAGTATAGTGTACTATTCTCTTAATGTCAATAGATATTTAGAGAATATTCGCAAATGTTAACACAAATAATATAATTACATTGGTAAAGGGGCTTGCCAAGCGCTTATTAAGTACTATAATATTGGGAAATAGACAGGTTGAAAACTTCGTTGTGCGCAAAAAGCCACTTAGTGTTGACGTAGAAGTGACGAAGGTGACAGGCAAAACCGCGCGCAGTGGATCTCGGGATAACACTGGAGTAGCAAGATGAATTTTTTTACAAACAGTCCATTCGACAGCCCTGATTCTCTTTCAGCTGATCTTTTAGTAGGCAAACGCCTAAAAGATCTGCGCACGGAAAGAGGTTATTCCCTGCGCGTCCTCGCCGAGCGGAGCGGTCTGAACATTAACACCCTGAGTTTAATCGAAAATGGCAAGTCCTCTCCATCGGTTGGCACCTTGCAGCAATTATCGCAGGCAATGGATGTGCCGATTGCCGCCTTCTTCGAATCAGAACCGGTGGTGAAAGAGATCGTCTTTACTGAAGCGGAACATCGCCCAACCCAGTCCTTTGGTTCCACCAAAATGCAAAACCTTGCAAAAGATCTGATCGACAATGCGGTTCAGCCATTTATTGTCACCTTGCAGCCAGGCATGGGCAGCGGTGATCACGCGATTGTCCATACGGGTTTTGAATTTATTTACTGTCTGAGTGGATCGATGCGCTACCAGGTGGCTCAAGAGGAATACGTCCTCAATGTGGGGGACAGCCTGGTATTTGAAGCGCACAAACCACACAGTTGGGAAAACACAGGGGGAATTCCAACGCAAATTTTGCTGATACTTTATCCAACAGACGAAAGGGAAAAAGCCAGCGGACATCATTTTTCGCTTGAGGCTATGAAAAAGGAGATAAATATGAAAATTGCAGCAATTACAGACGACGGAAAAACAATCAGTCAACATTTTGGCCGGGCACCATATTACCTGGTGCTTACCATTGAAGAGGGGGAGGTTACCAACCGGGAAATGCGCGACAAAATGGGTCACACCCAGTTTCACGAGCAAACCCATGTGGGGGGATCGAATGGGATGGGGCATGGAATGGATGCGCAATCGCATAACAAACACGTTGATATGGCCCAGGTAATTGCCGATTGCAAAGCATTGCTTTGCGGAGGAATGGGCATGGGCGCTTACGAAAGCATGCGCCGGTTAAATATCCATCCAGTTGTGACAGACCTGCGCGATATTGAAACTGCGGTTCAGGCGTTCATTGACGGCAAGCTTGTTGACCACACCGAACTACTGCACTAGGTTTGGTATTACTACTAACAAAAAAAAACAACCGGTCGATAATCCCGGAGTAATCAGGAAAGATCGGTAAAAAAAAAGGAGTTGCTATGAAATTAATAATATCTGCTCAGAATTCGTCGCTTGAAAGCCAGGTGGACAGGCGATTTGGTCGTTGTACGTGGCTGATACTTTTTGACACGGACACAAACCTGTGGGAAGCCTTTCAGAACCCGGGCGTCAGCCAGTCTGGCGGCGCTGGAGTGGCTGCGGCACAGTTCGTTGTGGACAAAAAAGCTGATGTGGTCATAAGCGGCGATTTTGGTCCGAATGCCTCCCGGGCTTTCCAGGCTGCAAATGTTGAGATGCTGCGTTTTACGGATAGCACAACAACCGTTCAAGAGGCTGTCGATCATTTTAAGCAGGATAAGCTCCTGAAATAAAGATAGACGACTGAACAGGAGGTCTTTGTGCAAATTACAGTCGCCAGTGGAAAAGGTGGCACGGGTAAGACGACCATTGCCACCAGCCTTGCACTAAGCCTGGCAAGCCAGGCTAAGGTGCGCTATTTTGATTGCGACGTGGAAGCGCCCAACGGGCATTTGTTCCTGAAGCCGGAATTTACTGAAAGCACTCCGGCAGTCATTCGCATTCCGCAAATCCAAGCGGAAAAATGCACTGCCTGCGGCAGGTGCGTGGAGATTTGTGAATTTCACGCGCTCGCGCAAGTCGGGAAAAACATTCTCGTCTTTCCCCAGTTGTGTCACGGCTGCGGCAGTTGCACTTGGAATTGCCCTGAGAATGCTATCGTCGAAGTCCCCAACCCCATCGGAACCATCGAAAGGGGCATGGCGCTGGAAAATATTGAATTCTTCCGTGGGCTTTTGACCATCAGTGAGCCCATGCCAACCCCAATCATCCGTCAGTTGAAAAAGCGGATGCAACCCCAGCCCAATACCATCAACATTTATGATGCCCCGCCAGGGGCGTCCTGTTCGGTGGTTGAAACCCTGCGCGGGGTTGACTTTGCCCTGCTGGTCACCGAACCCACGCCTTTTGGCTTGCATGACCTGAAGCAAATGCTCGGAATTTTAAGCGACATGGATATCCCATGCGGAGTTGTCATCAACCGCGATGGTATCGGCGATGATTCGTTGAGGGAAACTCTGCGGGACTACAACATCCCTGTCTTGCTGGGGGTTCCCTTCGACCGGAAACTGGCAGAAAACCTGGCAGCCGGCCGTACCCTGGTTGATGTTTATCCCGGGTACCGGGATATTCTGAGAGAACTCTACCAGCAAATTACTGAAATCGTGGGCGGAAAGACAAAATGAGCACACAAAACAGTAGAGCAAAACAATTAATTATCCTGAGCGGAAAGGGCGGAACTGGAAAGACCAGTATTAGCGCCGCCTTTGCTCACCTAAACGCCGTCCACGCAAATTCCCACCCGATGGTATTTGTGGACGCGGATGTGGACGCGGCCAATTTGAGCCTCGTTCTGGAACCGGAGAATCTGGACCCCAAAGAGTTTTGGGGTGGCTCCCTTGCGGAGATTGACCCTGCAAAATGCATCAATTGCGGAGCCTGCATCCCGGTCTGCCGTTATGACGCGATCTTCCCGGATCCCAAAAATGACCAGGTACAGTGGATTGATCCGATTGCCTGCGATGGCTGCGGCGCATGCGTGTATGCTTGTCCAACAGGCGCGATCAGCATGGTCAGGCAGCAGGAGGGCAACTGGTTTCAGTCCAACACCTCCTATGGCAAGCTGTTTCATGCCGAACTATTCCCGGGGAGGGAAAATTCCGGCAAGTTGGTGACCCTGATCAAACAACAGGCGCGTTTGTATGCTGAAGATATTCAATCGCAGTGTGTGGTTATCGACGGACCGCCTGGCATTGGCTGTCCGGTCATTTCCGCCTGCGCCGGCACGGATCTGGGCTTGATCGTGACCGAACCCAGCCTGATGGGTCTGCATGATCTCAAGCGCGTTTTGGGGACCTTGCGTCATTTCCACGTTCCGGCGGTCGTTTGTGTCAACAAAGCCGATATTTATCCGGAGGGAACCAGGGCAATCCGTGAGTTTGCTGCCGCCGAAGGCATTGAACTGATCGGTGAAATCCCCTACGACGAAAAAATTCCCAGGGCAATGATCGAAGGCAAGCCCGTCACAGTTTTGTTCCCGGATTCATCCGCTGCCAAAGCCATTCATGAAGTATGGCAGAGAACAATCGGCTTGCTTCAACTCCAGGAGGATTAAGCATGGATCAAGTGGCGCTTGAGAAAGCTGTTATCGAAAACTTAGCAAAAGTGCTCGATCCGGAAACCGGCGTCGATGTGGTTCGCATGAAGTTGGTGATGGATCTTAAGATTGACGAGAATGGGAAGGCAAGCTACATCTTTCGGCCTTCCTCACCTCTCTGCCCAATCGCGGTTCCACTCGCGATGATGATTATCCAGGCAATCAAAGAAGTCGAAGGCATCACCGGACAAAGCATCACCGTTGTCGATTATGTTGAGGCGGAAAAACTGAATGAGATGCTTCGCTCAGTTGTAAATGAATAACGGAGAAGGCGTGAATCAAAGAGTAGAAATTTTGCAAGTTCTGAGAACTATCAAAGCCCCCGAACTTGAAAAGGATATTGTAAGTCTGAATTTCATTGCCGATGTGAAAATTGAAGAGGGTAATGTTACGGTTCACTTTCGCCCTGATACGATGAAGTGTCCGCTGCTTGATCAGTTTACAGCAGAGATCAAGCGGGCGGTAATTGAGGTTGAAGGCGTCCGAAAAGTGGATGTGGTTATTGAACATCCCAAGCAAGATGAACCTCTCGAAACGGAAGAGAAATTTGGCGGTGTTCAGGACCTCAACCATGTAAAAAAGGTTATTGCCGTAATGAGCGGAAAGGGCGGTGTTGGCAAATCGCTGGTAAGCGGTCTGCTGGCAGTAACCCTGCGAAGAAAAGGATACCGGGTTGGGATTCTCGACGCGGATATCACGGGGCCGAGCATCCCAAAGATGTTTTTTGATGGGCGTCCGGAGATTTCTTATACACCCCGCGCGATTCTTCCTCCGGTTTCAAGCACCGGGATCAAAGTTATGTCCATCAACCTCTTGCTTGAAAACGAAGAGGCTGCGGTCATTTGGCGCGGTCCCCTGGTGGGGCAGGCCATCAAGCAATTTTGGACGGATACGCTTTGGGCTGACCTTGATTACTTCATCGTGGATTTGCCGCCCGGCACATCTGACGCCCCACTGACTGTGATGCAGTCTTTACCCATGAGCGGCATTTTGTTGGTGACCTCTCCGCAAGGATTGGCTGGAATGGTAGTGCGAAAAGCGGCAAATATGGCCAGTCAGGTTGGCATTCCCATCTTAGGAGTTGTTGAGAACATGAGCTTCTTCAAGGCACCTGACACAGGCAATGAATATGAGATTTTTGGGTCAAGCCATGCTGAGGAAATTGCCAATGCCTTCGATATCCCCCTTTTGGCGCGTTTGCCAATCGATAGCAACATAGCAATTTTGTGTGATCAAGGGAAAGTGGAGGAATGCCAAGTACCCGAATTTGATGCGGTTACTGCATGGATTGAAAGAGTGACCCCTGATTGTCAGTTGCCCAAAATGCCTGCTTAGGCTGTTCTGAATGACGTATTCATTATAGATGCAGGAAGCTGAGGTGTTCAAATGAAAAAAACAAAAAGCACAAGCGATTTGAAAGATTCTCAGGTTGAAATTTCTGTCACCATAAATAACCAGCCACAAACACTTTCAGTTGGGAAAAATGAAAGTTTGTTGGATGCCCTGCGCAGGGCATCTTATTTCAGTGTCAAACATGGCTGTGATGACGGCACCTGTGGGGTTTGCACGGTACTTCTAAATGGGAAACTTGTGCGTAGCTGTAAAACCAAAGCCGCGGAAGTCGACGGAGCAGAAATCACCACCCTGGAGGGTCTCAGTCAGGGCAACGAAGTCCACCCCATTCAACAAGCGTTTATTGAAACTGGCGCGATTCAATGTGGCTTCTGCACACCAGCCCAAATTCTTTCCGCTAAATATCTTTTGGATAGAAACCTTAATCCAACAGATGATGAGATTCGGCAGGTGCTGAATCCGATCCTTTGCCGTTGCACGGGCTACATTCGCGGGGTGGATGCAATTCACCGCGCGGCTGCGGTTTTGCGCGGCGAAAAAGTGCCTCCTTACGCGCACCTGGCGTTTACCTTACCCAAAGATATCAATCAGCTTACCTTGCCTGAAGCATATTATCGCAGCGATGGCAAACGAAATCCACTGCCACCGCTGGTATTTACACCTGAAGGCATGGAAAAGACCGATGTCGTTGGGCAATCGGAAATAAAGGTTGATGCCAAAAAATTGGCTCAAGGACGCCCGGTTTTCACCGATGATTTCCGCCTGGACGGCATGCTCTATGGCGCTCTGCTCACGAGCCCGCACGCGCATGCCCTCATTCGCAAAATTGATATCAATAAAGCCCAGGCTTTGCCGGGTGTAGTGGAGGTAATAACTTACCAGAATCTGCCGCGGGTCAAGTACGCAACTGGCGGTCAAAGTTATCCTCAACCCCTACCGTACGACCAGGTGTGCCTGGATAACAAAGTGCGTCATGTGGGTGACCGGGTGGCCGTAGTTGCGGCTGAAACACTTGAGATTGCCCAGCAAGCATTGGAGTTGATTGAGGTCGATTACGATGTACTTCCCCCGGTCGTCGATCCGGAAGAGGCGATGGCAGAAGGCGCGCCTGTTATCCATGACGAAGCGGACACTGTTGGAATCCACGACGCCGCCCATAACATTGTTCATCACATTGAAGCCGAAGCGGGTGATGTTGATCAGGCTTTCAAAGAGGCGGATTCTATCTTCGAAGGGGAATATCGTACGCCCAAACAGCAGCATGTTCACCTTGAAATGCACGTTTGTATCACTTACTTTGATGAGGACGATCGTTTGGTTGTTCGCACCAGCACGCAAGTACCTTTCCATCTTCGCCGTATGCTTGCCCCACTGATCAATTTGCCTGTCAAGAAGATTCGGGTTATCAAACCGCGCATCGGCGGTGGTTTTGGCAACAAGCAGGAGATGATTTTGGAAGATTTATGCGCGCATCTAACCATGAGGACCGGTCGCCCGGTGCGCATGGAGTACACACGCACGCAGGAGTTCACCAGTTCGCGCAGCCGGCATGCCAATATTATTCGCTACAAGGTGGGAGTCAAAGACAACAAAATGACGGTTGCCGACCTGTATCTCATTGGAGATACGGGTGCTTATGGCTGTCATGGTTTGACCGTAAATATGGTGGGCGGTTTTAAAGGCTTGACTCTCTATAATCCGCCGAATGCTCGCTTTAAGTGTGATGTGGTCTATACCAACACTCCTCCAGCAGGCGCTTTCCGGGGTTATGGGGCGATGCAGTGCGAGTATGGCATCGAGGTCATGATGGCAGAGATCGCTGAAAAACTTGGCCTGGATGAGGTCGAATTCAAGCGAGACAATTGGATCAAGCTTGGCGAGAACATGCATCTTTCCAAAGCTTTAGGTGAAGGAAGGGAAGGCACAGAGCAGTCCTTGAACAGCAGTGCGATAGAGCAATGTGTTGAGATTGGTCTGAAGGCTACTGATTTCTATGCAAAACGCGAAGCAAACCGCCATCAGAGTGGAAACTTGCGGCGAGGAATTGGGATGGCGGTTGTGATCCACGGGAGTGGAATTGCGGGTTTGGATATGGGTGCCGCAACCCTAAAAATGAATGATGATGGCTCCTTTAACTTGTTAATAGGCGCCACGGACCTGGGTACTGGATCGGATACGATTTTGGGACAAATGGCTGCCGAAGTGTTGGGCATTCCTCTGGAGGATATCATTGTCTATTCCTCAGACACCGATTTCACGCCTTTCGATAAAGGCGCGTACGCCAGCAGCACGACCTACATCAGTGGCGGAGCTGTGCGCAAAGCGGCTTTAGAGATAAAGCAACAAATCATTGATCATGCCGCATTGATGCTGGGTGTTTCAGCGACAGACGGCTTCAAACTTAAAAACAGGCAGGTTGTTGCTCCGGATGGAAGAACTGTTTCCCTGCAGGACGTAGCTCTCAGTTCACTGCATCAACTGGACCAACACCAGATCATGGCAACTGCCTCACATGTCAGCCCTGTGAGCCCGCCGCCAACCGCCGCCCAATTTGTGGAAATAACGGTAGATACCAAAACTGGAAAGATTCACATGGATCGTTTATTGATGGTGGTTGATTGTGGGCGGGTCATCAACCCAATTACAGCTGCCGGACAGGTGGAAGGGGGCATGTCGCAGGCGATGGGCTTTGCCCTGACAGAAGAAATGCTCTTCGATCAGGACGGTCAGCCCCTTAATCCTGACTTGATAAAATACCATATTCCCCGCGCCAGGGAAATGCCCGCGACTGATGTAATTTTTGTTCAAACGAGCGAGCCGACCGGACCTTTTGGCGCAAAATCGGTGTCAGAAATTGCCATTGATGGCGTTGCTCCAGCACTCGCCAGCGCTCTGCATGACGCAACAGGCGTTTGGATGCGGACCCTGCCCTATACGCCAGAGCGCGTTAAGCAGGCTTTGCAGAATTAGCAAACACAAGCCTGGCTCATAAGGACCTTAATTCAATAAAGTCGGAGGCATGATGGAAAATAAAGTAAAGATTGGGATCATTATCTGTGACCGATATCGCACTTGCGCGGGCGGGAAATGCCTGAGATCGATGCGAAACCGAGAAGGCGCTTTCAGCATTTATGCTGATACAGAGGTCGAATTGGTCGGTTATACCACCTGCAACGGATGCCCGGGTGGAAATATTGAATATGCCGGCGACGAAATGGTCAAAAATGGCGCGCAGGTGATTCACCTGGCAACTGGTCTGCTGGTGGGGTATCCGCCCTGCCCGTATATCGACACCTTCAATGATTTTCTTGAGAAAAAATATGGCGTAAAAGTGGTTTTGGGAACCCATCCAATTCCACAAAAATATTTGGACATGCACACGCAGCTTGGCACATGGGAAGACCCAGAGTGGGCTCCGCGCCTTTCTGCCACGCTTACGGATGAAGCCACGCGGTTAGCCTACAACTAGGAGGCGTGAAATGATTGCGTTTGGGCCTGTTCCATCCCGTCGCTTGGGTTATAGCCTCGGGATTAATAATATTCCTGCCAAATACTGCACTTATTCCTGCGTCTATTGCCAGGTTGGAAGAACAACACATATGACGATTGATCGGCAGGAATTCTACCCGGTCGATCAGATCCTGGCTGAGGTTGGGCAAAAGGTGGCTGAGGTGGCGGAAGCTGGGAAAAGGATCGATTACCTGACTCTCGTTCCGGATGGAGAACCGACCCTGGATATAAATTTGGGCAAAGTCATTGGTGGTTTGAAGCAATTTGAAATACCCGTTGCGGTGATTTCAAATGCCTCGCTGATCGATCGGCTTGATGTCCAGGAAGAGATCATACAGGCAGACTGGGTTTCGTTGAAAGTGGATTCCGTCGATGAGCGCGTGTGGAGAAAGATAAACCGACCTCACCGTCGCTTATCTTTACCCCGTATTCTCGAAGGAATGTTTGCGTTCAAACAAAAATTTCCTGGTAAGCTGGTCACAGAATCAATGCTGGTTGCCGGCTTGAATGACAGCGAAAAAACCACGCGGCAATTATGCGACTTTTTGCTCGAGCTACAGCCGTCCATATCTTACCTGTCCATCCCAACTCGTCCGCCGGCTGAAGTGGAGGTCACGCCGCCTTCGCCTGAGGCACTCCAGGAGATCATTGAGATCTGTTCTGAACAGGCGCCATTTGTGGATTTGCTTTTTGAAGCGGAGGTGGGGGACTTCGTTTCCACCGGAAACCTTCGGGAAGACATCCTCAGCATTACCGCGGTTCACCCCTTGCGCGAAGAAGCCCTGAGGGATATGGTCTCAGCCGTTGGAGGAACGTGGCAGGTTGTTGAAGATTTGTTGACTTCAGGAGGGATCTCATCGATCCGTTACCGGGAGGAAAGATACTTCCTGCGCCACTTCAAGGATATACGAAGGAAAAACGTCGAACCTGTTCCATAACGCCTGAAGCACCTTAGTAACTGGGCGCTGGAGTGGGCGGATTGACTGCCGTTATCTTGAGGGTAATTGTTATTACCTATTATGTGGATGATTCGTAGTTCAACGCTTCCAGTTATAATTCTCTCAGTAATTCCATAGAACAGAAATCCTAAAAAGTAAATAAGGAGAATCTGAAATGCAAATTCGCGCCATCCTTAACCCCAGTACCTATCATGGCACTCATCAGAAGCCGCCTTTTTTTGAAGGCTGGTACTTCAAAATGGTCAGCGCCGATGAAAAGCACAAAATCGCCATCATCCCGGGAGTTATTCTAGGCAAGGACGCGCACGCTTTTGTGCAAGTAATCGATGGCTCAAACGCGAGCACAGAATACTTCACCTTCCCACTTGAACAGTTTTAGGCGGATTTTCCACAGTTTCAAGCAGCAGTTGGCGGCAATAAATTCGATTCATCTCACCTGGCAGTGAATATCACACAGCCCGAGGGACAATTAGTTGGCGAAGTGACTTTTGGCAAGCTAAACCCTTGGCCGGTGACCTTTTTCTCTCCAGGCGTTATGGGATGGTTTGCCTGGGTGCCTAAAATGGAATGCTACCATGGCGTGTTGAGCTTTGACCACTCCCTGCAAGGCAAGCTCACCCTCAATGGCAAAGAAATGGATTTTAGCGGCGGGCGTGGCTATATTGAAAAGGATTGGGGTAAAAATTTTCCTGAGGCATGGGTTTGGTTCCAAAGTAACCATTTTAAAAAGGCTACCGCCTGCATCATGACATCTGTAGCGATCATTCCCTGGCTTGGCAACAGCTTCAAGGGTTTTATTGTTGGTTTATGGCTGGAGGGCAAACTTCACCGTTTTACCACCTATCTGAACAGCAAAATCGAATCGCTCAATATTTCGGATGACCACGTTGCGTTGGTGTTGCGAAACCGTACGCATCGCCTGCGCCTGAACGCCCGCCGTGCCCAGGGCGGGCTGTTGCGCGGCCCCACCCCCCAGGACATGGGCGGGCGCGTGATGGAAACGCTGAGCGCATCAATTGACGTCAGGCTTGAAACCCTGAAAGGAGATGTGATTTTTGAGGACACTGGCGAACACGCCGGACTTGAAGTAGTAGGCGACACCCAGCGTCTGATGGCCGAAAAAGCTTAGAAGCACAAGTCGCTGAGAGGGCAAGCAATTGCCTTGAATAAAGGAGGTCTAAGTCCCAGTATGGTCACGATTTAAGCGTGCTCAAACCATGGTGAATTTTGCTACCTTCCTCAGAATTGATTTGGTAAGGATATAAAAACGCTTGTCGGGGTAGTATCCAATTAATGGAAAGACCTTTTCTTTCCTTTGAGTGCGGAAAGCTCTGATCACTGCCTTCGCGAATTTTAGAACGCTGCCGGTTGAGGTACTTCCCTTATGGATGACAAAAACTGTATATTCATCATCAATGACAAGCGGTTTTATGTCTTTGATGAGGTGGAGCCATAAACTGTATTCCACAACTTCATTTTTCCCCTCGTTAAATTCACCATAGCGCTGAACATATTCTCTCTTCATGAAAGTATTCTCATGGGAGATAATGTTCATCACAGATAGCGCCACTTCTGGATTCCTCCGCAGTAGCAGTGTTTGTGGGAGAACGATTTTTCTCCCTGCCAGTTCGATCAAGAAATTACCTGTGAGCCAAACCATGTCGGGATGTTTGCTGAAAATTTCCGCCACTTTCTCCAATGAGGTTTGATCCTTGTAATAATCATCTGA